>JAGNTT010000113.1 GCA_017987425.1 Candidatus Omnitrophota bacterium | reverse complement strand
TTTACAAGACTTCCGGCAAATATCGCCACGTTCGAAGCCGAATGGGTTGACAAAGCCCAAGCACTATATTAAAGTCTGAACTCTCGGGTAATTTTGAAAAGAAAACGAACGGGCAAGGACAAAATTCAAATGAACAAATGGCAAATTAAATGATCAATGACAAAGGTCAAATTCCAAATCGTTTTGATATTTGACAATGGTTATTGATCATTTGATTTGAATTTTGTTATTTGTGCTTTGATTCTTTATAAGAACTTAAATTATGCCCAACCTTCCTCAAAAAAACTCATTCGCCCCTCTTTCCGTCGCCGAAATACGCTATTTCCTGGGATCGATCGCCTTCTTTACGATGGCCAACCGGGCTATGGCGGTCGTCATCGGTCTGCAGATCTATCATCTGACACGAAGCCCGCTCGCGCTGGGATTTTTGGGACTGGTCGAGGCCATTCCGGCGCTGTCGTTGTCCCTGTTTGGCGGCTATGTAGCCGACCGTTTCGACCGCCGCACCATCCTTTTGATCACCAAAGCCGCCTCGGTCGGCTGCGCTCTATTACTTTCCTTTATTTCACTGCATCACGAACCGCCGATCCTCGCGCTTTACGGGGTCATATTCCTTGCCGGCATCGCCCGCGGATTTTCCGACCCGGCGACCACCGCCTTCGAAGCGCAGATCGTTCCCAAAGAACTGACCGTCACAGCCTCGGCGTGGATCAGCTCCTCGTGGCTCACCTTCTCTATAGTAGGGCCGGCGATGGCCGGATTCGCCTATGAATTACTGGGCATTTCACGCACTTATTTGTGCCTGGCCGTTCTCTTTACACTTGCATGGATCTGCACCGCGCTCATCAAAGCCAAACCGCATGTGCGGATCCCGCGCGAAGAACCGATTCTAAAAAGCATGACGCTCGGCCTTAAATTCGTTTTTAAAGAACAGGCTCTGCTGGGCGCCATGGCACTTGATCTCTTCGCCGTATTTTTCGGAGGAACAATCGCACTGCTTCCTATTTTTGCCACCGACATCCTGCACGTCGGCGCGCGCGGTCTTGGATTTCTCGAAGCGGCGCCAGCCGCCGGCGCGCTTCTGATCATGCTGTATTCCACCCATCATCCGCCGATCCGCAACGCCGGACGCAATCTGCTTCTGTGCGTCGCCGGATTCGGTGTGTGTATCATTGTCTTCGCGTTCTCGAAAAATTTCGCACTGTCCCTTGTAGCATTGATGTTGAGCGGAGTCTTCGACGGGGTGAGCATGGTCATCCGCCGTTCGATGATCAGACTGCTGTCGCCGGATCATATGCGCGGAAGGGTAGCCTCGGTGAGCTGGATATTTGTGGGAGCTTCGAATGAATTGGGAGCGTTTGAAAGCGGATTTGTAGCGCACTGGATCGGGGTCATCCCCTGCGTGTGGGTGGGCGGATCGATTACGCTGCTCGTGGTTGCGGTTACAGCGCTCTTCGCACCCAAATTGCGCCGTCTGCGGTTCGATCCGGAGAAAATGACGGCCGTGAATTAACACCTAATTGTGTAGGGGCAACCCCCTGCGGTTGCCCTCTTAGGGCCGGCACAGGGGCCCGCCCCTACATTTATTGGTTAGAAAGAAACCAAAATCCCGCCTTTAAAGACAAGTTCCTTTTGATAACCGCTGTTGTCCTGGTAAACCCATTTCTCGACTTCCCCGTCGCGGTTTCTCATCAGCGGCGGGCCCCAGCTGGAGTTCACATTCTGCTGGGTCATGCCGGTCAGAATCTGTTTGGCGGAAACAAGCGAACGGATACGGGTGTTGAAATCAGCCTTTTCTTTGAGGATGATGTCCTTGGCCTGGCGCACCTTGTCGATATGATTTTTGATGCCGGCTTTCAGCGCGTCACCGGAAGCCAAACGGAACGCGCCCTGCGCCTCACGGTCCGCTTCATCGCAAAGTTCCGCGGCCTTCGCGTACAAACGTTCAAACATCATCGGTGATCTCAAGAGCTCAGCGCCTTCTTTCAAAAACACGACCGAACGTTCCATGAGCTTGCGTGCCTGTACGTCAGCGGGTCCGTCTTCGATGGATTTTCCCGCCGGAGAATTAACTTGTTTGGCGGGTTTTGCCACGGGTTTGGATGTTTCGTTTTTGGCGGCAGCCGGAGCCTGGGCCGCCGCGGCTTCTTTCAATCGAAGATTTACGATACCTCCCGGCCCCTGACACACCACATGGTCGGCGCCGATCTCAAGGATCTGACAACCGTCCACATTGTCTCCGATGCCAACGATCCTGTCATTGATGATCGCGCTCGGGGCCGAACCGTTCATAATTCCGGAGAGATTGAAACCTTCATCGGCATTGGCCATGGCATAAATCACCACGACGAATGTGAGCACCCAAAGAATCCGGAAAATCATCCCATCCTCCAGTGTATGAACTATGATTTGAGAGACTGCAAGAGTTTGAAACCTTCCGGCCAGTCGCCGATATCACTCAAGGCGTTGATATGTCCACGGGCCCCGATATTGACAAAGCGGGAACCCCAATGGCGCGCGGTGCGTTCGGCATATTCGATGTCGCCGTAGGGATCGTCGGAGCTGGCGACGAGACAGCTCTTAAAGGAAAGTATGTTCTGAGGCACTCCGCGGAAACTGAGCGCCTCCGACGGAAATCCTTCGCGTTCGGCGTTCGGAGGGGCCACGAGCAGCGCGCCTTCAATTTTAAGCGAAGACTGCGCCGCCCAATGCGCCACCTGAAGGCAAGCGAGGCTGTGAGCTACCAAAAGCGTCTCCGGTCCAGCAGCCTTGACCGCGGCTTCAAGATTGCCGACCCACTCTTCCCGTTCCGGCATCGACCAATTGCGCGCCTGGACCCTGCGGAAATTCGGATTTGCATTTTCCCATAACGTCTGCCAATGCAGGGGCCCGGAACCGTTTAGTCCGGGGAGTATTAGAACATTCGTTTTAGATATCATTGAGTACATCTAATAAATACCAAAGCACAAATGGCAAATGAATAGTGTTCAGGGATAAGTGCTCAGTGGTCAAAATCATTTTTCCGTTTACTGAGCACTGATCACAGATCACTGACCACTCACATTTCATTTGTTCCTTTGAATTATGTCATTCGCTCCGGCTAAGACACATGAAAAAACTGTGCCTAACCTCGAAATCTGTGACATACTCTTAGCGGAACATGTTTTAACCGCAACCTTAGGAGAGTCATGTTTGGCTGCAATTCCTGCAATCGTCCGCCTCTTCCCGACTGGCTCATCGCTGTCGCCATCGGCTTTGTCGCCCTTCTCGTCGGCTCAGTAGGATGGTTCTTCCTCTCCATGATTTGGAGTTAATCTCTTCGGATCAAACGTTCGGCGGCGTCGGGTCGTTTTCCTTGATGCGCCGGCGGCACACCTCTTCGATCTTTATTCCGTCTCTGATTCCCGCCATCTGAATCTTGTCCGGCACATAACGCGGCGGACCGTTCTTGCGGCTGACCATGCGGCCGGTGCGCATTTCAAACGTGATGTTGGCCGACTGCGCATCGCCGGTCAGATGAGTCGTTCCGGTGAAACTTTCCCAATCAACCGAACGGACACTTTTCTTCTTTAAAATGATGAGACGGGACGCTGTTCCCGCGAACCATGGGCCCGGCTCGATGAGCGCGACCACGGATCCGCCTACGATGGCCACACCGATCAACGTAAAAAGCCCGATCATGATTCCCGGAACAACGAGCGGTTTCATATTCCCAGGCCCGGCGACAGTGGGTGTTCCGTTCACTTTAAAACGGACTTCCTTGCCCTGCATGACGGGACCGAAAAATACGAACCAGAAAATACTGATAAATCCTATCCAGAAGAGCCCGATGACAATTCCGGCCCAGGCACTTGACGCCGGCACAGCGCGCGCGGCCTTGACCGCGAAGTCTTTGGTCTCGCCGTTCAAAGAAACGATCAATTCCTGGGGAATGGGTTCCTGCATGTTCATGTTAAGTGCGGGTCAGAACAACGTAGGCGATGAACATCGCCACAAAAATGAAGAACCAGATGATCGTCTTGATTTCATCCGCCCTTGCCTTTGCCCTCGCATCAATGGAGGCCTGGGCCTGAAGGTTTTTGATCATCTCGACGGCTTTTGAATAATTGTCCTTCGCAACGCAGAGTTTGACCTGGCGGGCGAACTTCTTGTTGTCCGAAGCTTCAAGAAGCAAATCAACACCCTCGTCTTCCAAAGCCTCCTTGTACTCGCGTGCCAGCGGCTTGTCGAAATAACCCAGTACTGCCTGTTCCACAGGTCACTCCTCTCGTTGAAGCTCCGTTAAAACCTGGATAAAAATATCAAAGCACAAACCTGCCTGCCGGCAGGTGGCAAATATCAAATGAAAAGTGTTCAGGGATCAGTGCTTAGTGGTCAATTTCATTTTTCCGTTTACTGAGACCTGACCACAGATCACTGACCACTCACATTTCATTTGTTCATTTGAATTTTGCCATTCATTAATCTGCCAAATCGGTGTCAAAATCTTCCGCCCGAACCGCCGCCCCCGCTTGATCCGCCGCCGAAACTTCCGCCTCCCGATCTGCCGCCGCCTGAGCTCCATCCGCCGCTGCGGCCGGAACCGCCTCCCGATCCTCCGCCGCTCATGCCTTTGGTCAGCATGCCGAAGATTAATACTTTCCAGAACGCGCCGCGCGTGGCCGCCGGCAGTTTGGACCAGATCAAATAACGGATGCACATCGCACCCACATATCCGGCCGCAACCAGTAATCCGGCCAGAGGCGCCGATTTGGCCATCGCGAATCCGAACAAAAGAGTAAACGGCAGGCCGATAAAAATGGGCCAGGGAATATTCCAGATGAGAAAAAAGAAAAAGCCAAAGAGGCAAAGGAACAGCACGGGCATCTCGGAAGCGGAGTCCGCCGCGACAGCCGGAATATCGGTCTCAACGCCGTCCAATGTGGAAAGACTCACCCCGGCGTCTTTGGCGATCACAGCGCTGATGGCAGTGACCGCGGCGTAAAGCCCCTGCGAATAATCGCCGTTCTTCAAAAACGGGATCATCGTGTTGCGACCGATGGTACTGCAGAGAGAATCAGGAAGAATCCCCTCCACGCCGTAGCCGGTATGTATGCGCCAGGCGCGTTCTTTAACCGCCACGAGAATCAGCACGCCGTTGTCCTTGCCCATTTTACCGATCTTCCATTCATCAAAAATTTTCTGGGCGTATTGAAACTCGTCATACGGGGCGATGGACTGCTGCGTCACGACCGCGATCTCGGCGGATGTCCGCACTTCCAGCTCACCGATAACAGCGGCAATTTTTTCTTGATAATCCTGGGAAATGACACCGGCAAAGTCGCTGACGTGTCCTTGCGAAGACGGTACATCCTGGGCGGAGACAAATGACAACGGCAGGAAAACACATAGAAGAAATAAAATCAAACGGCGGAACAGAATCATGGGCGTTCAATGGATGTGATGATGGTTTGAGGGTTAACCCGGATTTTATTCTCTACAATATTTAATAAAGCAACCTCATCGACGAATCCGCCGCCCTCTATTGAAAAATCCGGTTTAACGGACGGTCGCCGTCAATTCCTGAAACTTGCTGATCAGGACGCGCGTCAGTTCGCTCTCGCCCTTATACTCCTGGTTTTCGAACATGAACGAACCCTGCGGAGATTTGATGCCGGCGCCGTCGGTATAAATGAACATCTGAACGCCCCTGAGCTCTCCCAGGAAATACGATTCTTCGGGGCCTTCGACATAATCCCACGTCGCAAGTTTAAGGCCGAGCTGTTCCATTTTATGTTCTACGATCTGGGCGCAGTTGATCTGAAATTCGCTCTTTTGACGGCCGGCGGCCTTGCAGTAACCTTCCAGTTCTTCAATCAGAGCCTTGATTTTCAACAGGCCTTTCTCATTGAACATGAAACCTTCTTTGGGTTCGATGAAATTTTCTTTGTTGTCATCGATATCGGCGCATTTCTTGCGGATGGATTCAAGCTCGGGGTCTTTCTCGATGGGAACGCCGGTTAAGGTGTCCCATTCAAGTTCAGTGTTCATGCCGCCGAAAACTTTACGTAAAACAATGAGCACATCTTCACGGGTAGGATTGTAGGGAACTTTGGGTTTACGGTTGGACCACAGATAAAACGCTCCTGCGGCTACCAATAAAATCGCGATTATTTCCATAGGTTTCCTGTCTGG
>JAGNTT010000112.1:3611-6223 GCA_017987425.1 Candidatus Omnitrophota bacterium | reverse complement strand
CGCCCGAGGGCAAAGTGCTGGTGGACGGCAAAAATAAGGCAGTCATTATTATTGAACGTTCAGCCCAAATCGCCGACCTCATGAAAATTGTGAAGGATTCGGATGTCCAGCGGTTCACCATGGTTTTTGAGCTTGGTTATGCCAAGGGTGACGACTTAAGCAAAAAAATTGAAGCGATCCTGACCCCGAATGTCGGGAAGGTGAGGTTCGAGACCAAATCCAATAAGCTCATTGTCACTGACATCTCCGCCAAGATCGAAGAAGCGCGCAAGATCGTCAACGCGGTCGACCGCCGCGACCGGCAGGTTGTCATTTCGGCAAAGATCGTTCAGATCACGCTTAATGATGAACACCGCACGGGGGTTGATTGGGAAGCGATTGTTTCCGATTACCGCACATTGAAGCTTGCGGGCAAAGCGGACGGTCTATCCTCCGGAAAGAATAATGGCATATTAAGCATGGGAACGATCGCTAATGAGGATTATTCGATTCTGCTTGAGGCGCTCGACACCGTCGGTACGGTTGAAATGCTTTACAATCCGAGTGTCACGACATCGAATAATAAAGAAGCGCGTATCCTGGCCGGGGCAACTTCCAATTCCGACATCACCGAGGGCGCGAAGATCAGCGACTTCGGTTTAAAATTATTCGTTACGCCGACGATTCAGGCCGATTCTGTTACCTTGACCATCCGTCCGGAGGTCAGTCTTACGCCGGGCGGATCCTCGCTGGAGACAGGCGGCGCGGCGCTGATTGAAACATCGCAGGGAGAGATAACCGTCCGCGTGAAAGACGGCGTCACGATCGTTATGGGCGGATTGATCAAGGAAGAAAAGTCCAAGGTGACCAAGAAAGTGCCTGTTCTGGGGGATGTTCCGTTTTTGGGTATGGCCTTTCGCAGTTACACGCATAATATGAAAAAGACGGAGATTGTGATTTTTCTGGAACCGGCGGTATCCGCGAGCGGCGATGATTCTGCGGTCAAAGAGGCAAAATAAATGAGTTGTGATTTTATTCGCCCGCGGCCGGCAGGGCATTTAAAATGATTCTAAAAATTGAGTGAGAACATCCTTTTGATTATGCGACTAAATACTGTCATTTATTCTGCAGTTTTTTTTATGCTGGTTCTTTCTGGATGCGGACCGGACAAGCCGATTGTCAAAAATCTTCCGCTCATCGAGAATTCCCTGCAGTCTATCTGCGAGGCCCGCGGCATTCCGTGGCAATGGGACAGTATATCGCAGGTCTTTACCTTTACGAGCCAGAATGTGCCTTCGAAAGCCCTGGTCGGAAGCAGTCTTGTTCTGATCGGCACGAAAGAAATCATTTTAAGCGGGCCGGTGCAGCGTAAGGAAAATACTTTGATCGTGCCTCCGGATTTTAGCGCGAAGGTGTTCGGTCAGCCGGTGGAAGGTAAGCAGACGGCCGCCGTTCTTCCTCCGTCGGTCACCGGAAAGTACCGTGAGATTATGATTGATGCCGGACACGGCGGTAAGGATCCCGGCGCGGAAGGCCTCTCCGGTACAATTGAGAAAAATATTGTTTTAGATATCGCCCAGCGTCTGAAAATTCATCTCGAGCAGATGGGATTTCAGGTGAAGATGACGCGCGAGGGGGATGAATTTATATCGCTGCAGGAACGTACACAGATAGCGACCCGGTCGAAGGCCGATCTTTTTGTGAGCATCCACGCCAACGCGAGCAAATCACGCAAAACCAAGGGCCTTGAGATTTATTATTCACGCACCCACGCCAATGAATCGGATTTAACGCAGCATGAAAGCAATGAGAAAGAACTTTTCCGTCACTTGAAGATTGAAGGGGACGAGACCGTGCCCCAGCAGATCGTCGCCGACATGATGTATGCTAAAAAACTGCAGGAATCGTCGGTGTTTGCCGATCATCTCATCAAGAAGAGCGCGCACAATTTGAGCACGCCCAACCGCGGCAGCCGCACGTGCGGATTTTTTGTGGTCAAAAATACGCTTATCCCGGCGGTTCTCTTTGAAGTAGGCTACATCACCAACAGCACCGAGGCCAAGCTTTTGAAAAGCGAAGAGTACAGGCAGAAAATCGCGGACGCGATCGCCGAAAGCATCAAGGAATACAGTCATGAATCTTAACGAGAACGATCCGATCGGCGTATTTGATTCCGGACTCGGCGGGCTCACGGTCGTCAAAGAACTTTTGTACGAGCTTCCCAACGAACGCATCGTATATTTCGGCGACACGGCGCGCGTGCCTTACGGTACGAAGTCCCGTGAAACCATTATCCGTTATTCGAAAGAGATCGTCGCTGTTCTGCTTAAGAAACGCGTGAAGATGGTGGTGGTCGCCTGTAACACGGCCTCGAGTTTGGCGCTGGATGTTCTTAAGAGTGAGTATAAACTCCCGATCATCGGCGTGATCGACCCCGGCGCGCGTAAAGCGGCGGATTCCACAAGAAATAAGAAGGTCGGCATCATCGCCACCAACAGTACGGTGAAAAGCGGCAAGTACGCCAAACGCCTGAAGGATTTTAAAAAAGGGTTGAGCATTTCAAGCCAGCCCTGTCCGCTGTTCGTTCCTCTCGTCGAGGAAGGATGGTTCGATCACGATATTACAATCAGGAC
>JAGNTT010000112.1:0-3511 GCA_017987425.1 Candidatus Omnitrophota bacterium | reverse complement strand
CACACGTGGAAGATCGAGGTGACCCTGGTCAGCCAGACGCTTGATCAGATCGGCATGGTCGCTGATTTTAAAGTTATGAAAAAGCTCCTTAAGGATGTTCTGGATCCGATCGATCACGTCTATTTAAATGACCTGCCTTTTTTTAAAGAAGTCAATCCTACTACGGAAAACATCGCGAAGTATGTGTACCTGAATTTTTCCAAAGCCTGCCTGCCCGTCATTCAGCAAGCGGGGCAGACGGGCGCGCCTTTGAAACTCAAGCAGGTGGAAGTCTGGGAGTCTGAGGCGGCAAGCAGTATTTATTATGAATAACGCAGAGAAATTAGTAGAAATTAGGAAATTGCTAGAAATTTGTTGTGTCGATCGAACCAACCAATTTCTACGAATTTCTCATTCTCTATTAATTTCGGTTATCTTCTTAAAGATTTTATGAAATCCGCGATCGTCCTACTATCCGGCGGACTCGATTCTGCGACCACACTTTATTACGCCCAAAGCAAAGGTTTTGCCGTTCACGCGCTTGTCTTTGATTATGGCCAGCGCCACCGCAAAGAGATTCTTTGCGCTGTCGCGCTTGCCAAGGCCGCGCGGTGTCCGTATGAGATCGTCAAGATCGCGCTGCCTTGGAAAGGTTCGGCGCTTCTGGATAAAAAAATCAAAGTGCCGCAGGACCGCAAGCTTGACGCCAAGGATATTCCGGCGACATACGTTCCCGCCCGCAACATCATTTTCCTGAGCTTTGCCGCGTCCTATGCCGAGGCAGTCGGTGCACGGAAGATATTTATCGGCGCCAATGCCATCGACTATTCCGGTTATCCGGACTGCCGCCCCGATTTCTTTGCCGCTTACGCGAAAGTTTTGGAGAAGGGGCTCAAGACCGGCGTCGAAGGACACAGGATCAATGTGGAAACGCCGCTTATCCGTTTGACCAAAGCCCAGATCATCCGTTTGGGCACGAAATTGAAGGTCCCGTATCACCTGACCTGGTCCTGCTACGCCGGTGGAAGCCGTCCGTGCGGTGTATGCGACAGCTGCCGGCTGCGCGCCAGGGGATTTCTCGACACCGGAGAAACTGATTCATGTTCATGAATCGGGTTTTAGAACATCCTGTTAAAGAATTCGTCCGGATATGCGGCGTCCTGGCCGGGATCTATGTCTGGTACTCGCTGTATGTGGAGCTGAAATCCGGTCCGATTCCATCCAAAGAAATTTATATTTATGTTTTGAGTAACGGAATGCTTGGGCTGTTGCTGATGCTGCCGTGGCGGATGATCCGTGAGACATGGGCATGGTGGTTATTATATGTTTTATTCTGTGCGGTGTTTCTCGAAGCCATGTCGTTCTGGATCATGGCAAGGATGTGGGCGGCCATGCATGGGGCTCAAGGATCCAGCACATTGCTCATCCTGTTCGTCGTTATTTTAGCTCAGATCGTCGTGGTCTGGACCATGCGACCGAAAAAAGGAAGTAAAGTTTGAACGCTAGAATTCTCGAAATTTTCCAATCCACCCAGGGCGAAGGCAAATATATCGGCGTGCCGCAGGTGTTCGTGCGTTTTTTTGAATGCAACATGCACTGCGTCTGGTGCGACACGCCGCATTCCATCGGGGACACGACGCGTCATTACAAAGAATTTACGTTGGACAGCTTAGTCTCTGAGATCAAAGCGCTTTGGGGCCAATCGCATTCGGTTAGCATCACGGGCGGGGAGCCTTTGGTGCAGGCGGATTTCATCAATACATTGACGCCTGTCCTGCGCGGTCTCGGCATGACCGTATATCTGGAGACCAACGGAGTTCTGCCCAAAGAACTGGCGCAGGTGATTGACGGCGTGGACATCATCGCCATGGACATCAAACTGCCCAGCTCAACACAGTGCAGAGCCTACTGGCAGGAACACGACGAGTTCTTACAAATTGCCCGCACGAAAGATCTGTTTGTGAAGGTCGTTATTTCGAATGCGACGACAAAGGAAGAAGTTCTTCAGGCGGCCGAGCTTGTGAAACGTCATGCGCCGGATGTTCCGTTCATTCTTCAGCCTAACTTTTTCGACATGAAAGAAGGCGTTGTGGCCAAATGCCAGGAGTTTCAAAACGATTGCTTAAAGCATCTGCCGAATGTTAGAATCATCCCTCAAATTCACAAGTTCTTGAAGGTTCGCTGATTGGAATTATGAGAATTAATCTGATTATTCTTTTTGTGTTTATGGTTCAGGGTTGCGCCAAGGCTGAAGACGCGTCTCGTCTCAAGGAAATTCAGGAACTGCCTGCGGAATATCAGGAACTTGGAAAATCCTGCCTGGCCAAGACCAGTTTTAACTGTTGCATGTCATCTGTGCGTAATATGGCCGCCGGGAAATACGCGCAGGCCGTCATGACGGACGGAAGATACCAATGCCCTGAAGGATATGTTAATAATATGCTCCGATGCATAGATTCTTACTCATGGTGTGAACCCAAAGAAGAGGTCCAGAAATGACGTCCCCCAGTTCTTATGAAGGCCGCCAGAAAAATATCCGTTCCCTGAAAACGCCGGAGATTGAAGTCTGGGAAAACCAGTATCCCGACCGCGAGTATATTGTCGATCTGACGACGGATGAATTCACCTGCATTTGTCCCAAAACCGGCTTGCCGGATTTCGCGACGATCAACATCAAATATAAGCCCACCAAAGTCTGTATCGAACTTAAATCATTCAAGATGTACCTGCTTTTTTACCGCGATGTCGGGATCTTTCACGAACATCTGGTCAACAAGCTTTTGGATGATCTGGTCAAAACCTGCAAACCGCGCTGGATGGCGATAGATGTCATTATGAATCCCCGCGGCGGGATTTCGACGACGGTGAGCGCGGAGTATTCGCGGAGTAAGCAGTAGGGAGTAGGCAGTAAGCAGAAAGAAAGACAGTTTCCCCCGACTGTTTAGGTATTAACTAAACAAGGGAGGAAGTAATGAGTTTTCAGGGTTATCGGGACATCAAGGCATTTCAATTGTCGTATCGTTTAGCGATGGACATATTTGAACTGACAAAGAATTTTCCAAGAGAAGAAAAGTACTCGTTGGTCGATCAAATTCGCAGATCATCAAGAAGTGTTCCAGGAAATATTGCGGAAGCTTGGAAAAAGCGTCGATATGAGAAGATGTTTATATCAAAGATTGTTGATTCTGCCGGTGAAGCAGGCGAGACCGAAGTGTGGTTAAGATTTGCCAAGGATTCGGGATACCTTCCTGTTAATGACTTCGATCGATTAATTGATGGATATGACGAAGTAAACCGTATGTTAAACGGAATGATTGAGAAAGCAGATAAATTTTGCATTAATTAGTCTTTGTTTTCTGCCTACTGCCTAGTGTTTACTTCTTACTAAATAGAGAGAGGATCAATAAATGTCAAGACCCGACGGCCGTAAACCTGATCAATTAAGAAAAGTCAAAGTCACCAAGAACTATCTCAAGCACGCCGAGGGTTCATGTCTTATTGAATTCGGTGAGACCAAGGTCATCTGTTCGGC
>JAGNTT010000111.1 GCA_017987425.1 Candidatus Omnitrophota bacterium | reverse complement strand
CATGGGATTTTCCAAACAGATCGATGAATTCGTTCTCTCCATGAACCGCGCCGCGGAAAAAGCCGCTCCCGGAGCCCAGGAGATATTTCTCGATGCGATCGTGGGCCTCAACATCAAGGACGCGCAGGCCCTCTTCAAAGGCGGCCCGACCGCGGCGACCGATTTTCTCAAATCCAAAACATACGTCAATCTGCAGAAACAATTTGCCCCGGTCATCACCAAGGCGCTGGCCGAATACGATGTCACCGGCAAATATCAGCAGATCATCAACCGTTACCAGCAGATGCCTTTCGCCCAGAAGTTCCCGGCGCCTTCGGTGGAAGAGTATGTCGTCGGGAAATCGCTCGACGGCTTGTTTAAGGTTCTTTCCCAGGAAGAAACCAAAATCCGCGAAAATCCCGCCGCCCGCACCACCAATCTGCTTAAAGAAATATTCAAATAGCGTCGAAAGAAATTTTGCGCATTGACTTACCGAGAAAGTTTTGATATAAAGATTCCTTCTTTAAACAATGAAAGGAAGGAAGTATGATCAAAGAAACAAAAATTTTTTTAACAGTAACAGTTTTGCTGGCCTGTATCTCGACAGCAAACGCCCAGGAAACCGATCCGAAATGGACCGGAAGCGTGTTTGCCGGGATCAATCAGCAGAGCGGTAACACCAAAAAAGCGGCAGGTAACTTGTCAGCCGCGGCAGCCCGTAAAATGGAAACGTCTGAGTTGTCCCTTAAGTCAAACATTTCATACTCAGAGTCCAATCGTATGATGGACGGCCAGAAATGGGACGCGTTGGCCAGATATGCTCTGGACTTCGGTCAGGATTACAACTGGTATAACTTCTACCAGATGTACGTAGATCATGATTATTTTGCCGATGTCGATTATCGCATCACACCTTCAGTCGGTCTTGGTTATCACATTGCCAGATCGGAAGACTGGACCTGGGATGCAGACGCGGGTCTTGGTTACAGAATCACGAAGCACCGTTCAACGGATGAAACTGATGATGATCCGACAGCGCTGCTCCATACCTTTATGAAGAAGAGATTTTTTGAGAAGTCTTTTCTTTCCGAAGACTTGACAGTCTATCCGGGTTTCAGCTCGGATGCGGGTGTCCTGGTCAGATCGGAAACCGCCTTTACCAATCCCTTAACGGAGAGTTTCGATCTACAATTGAAATATATTGTGGATCTCAACACCGAACCGGGTGTGGGTAAAAAGAAGACCGACACGCAGTTTATCGCCGGTCTGAATTATAAGTTCTAATATTGGGAGATGGTTAATGGGTGATAGTTGATGGTTGGCTGAATGTGGTTGTTTACCATCCACTATCCACCATCAACAATCTCCTATCCACTCTAAATTCCGGACGCACGTCTTTTATTTTTTTCGACGTGTTTCCGGAATTTTTTTGTATACTAGTGGACGTTCACGAAAGGTTTAATGAATCGCCCGTATGATCAAGAAGCAGACTAAAAGACAAAGTAATCCGGCCATGCCCATGGTCATCAACCGCGACGGGACGCTCAAAATCCACCGTCCGCCGGAACAGGGCAAATTCTTCTCCGACTTTTATCATTACTTTCTTTCTGTTTCATGGCCGAAGTTCTTCGGCATTCTCATCCTTCTGTTCTGGATTTCCAATCTCATATTCGCCGTTCTCTATTTTTTTGCCGGTCCGCAGGCGCTCGAAGGAGTGCATCATAATTCGGAACTTGCCCGTTTTGTGGATTGTTTTTTCTTCAGTGTGTTCACGCTCAACGGCCCTTTTAATCCGTCCGGCGTCTGGATCAATTTTCTGGTCACTCTTCAGACTTATTTAGGAATGCTGACGCTGGTGATCGTCACCGGCCTGTTCTATGCGCGGTTCGCGAGGCCGAGCGCGCGGGTCATCTTTTGCGATTACGCGGTCATCGGCACCTACGACGGAGCTCCGTGCCTGACGTTCCGTCTGGCGAACGCCCGATTGAACCAGATTGTCGAGGCGCACATGGAACTGACGCTGAGCAAGATGTATACGAGCGTGGAGGGAGAGACCTCGCGCAAGCTTTACCCCATGAAGCTGGAAAACGATTACTCGCCGCTGTTTGCCTTAAGCTGGACCATCCGGCATTTCATCGATGAGACAAGTCCCTTGTACGGCCTCGATGAAGCCAAAATGAAAGAACTTCAGGTTGCGATCTTTGCCTCTCTCTCCGGACTCGACGAAACTTTCTCCCAAAACATCAGCGCGCGCAGCGTCTACAGATACGACGAGTTCGTATACAACAAGAAGTTCAAAGACATCATTGTGTGGAAAGACGGCAAGGTGTCTATCGACCTGCAGGGCATTCACACGGTGATTGACTAAAGGTGATTGCCGAGTAAGTTCATATCGACCATGGTTCCAATGAGGTGAACGATGAAACAATTGGGTCTTATCATTCTTGTCCTGTTATGTTCGTCATGCAGCAGTACACAATTGTATAAGGAGGTCATGAAGGACTCCGAAGCATTCAATTCTAAAAGTTACAACGTGTCCCAGGATGTTCTGTTCCCTGCGGTCGTTGAAACGTTCATGCTTAAGAAATTTATTATCGAGAATGAAGAACCGGACCAGGGCCTGATCACCGGGACCCGGTATTTTAACCGCGGCAAAAATAATTCAATCATCGCCCTGCAGGCCAAATTCATCAAGAGAAGCGATCAAAGGACAACCATCTTTTTGAATGCCGTTGAGACCACCGAAAAGAATTTTGTCCAGGACAAGACGCGGTTCTTCCTGTTCCTTGTGCCTTTGCCGGGCGGGGGCGGCAAGCAGGCTTCCACCATGAAGGAATCCGAAAAGATCGTCGAGGATAAAGAATTTTATGACATCCTGTTCGCCTTGATCGACAAAAAAATGGTGCCGGAAGGCGCGGCGGAAACGGTCGCGGAAGATAAATAAGATTCAATCCCCAAGGGTATAATTGTAAGTCATGGAACGCATCTGCCCGCATTGCCGGCAATCCATTTTTGATGAAGAGGCGCTGTTGTGTCATTTCTGCGGCAACAGCCTCGGTCGGACCTCGAGCGGCTTCATCGGTAAAATCTCGTCCGGGAAAATGATCATTGCCGCGGTCGTCCTGTTAAGTCTGGTGCTGTTGTTCTTGGGAATCAGGTAGAAAAAGTTATCGAATTGAAGGGGTGGAATAATGGCCATATTGATTCTGGTTTGCGGTCTTGGTATTGTTTTAGTTGTTTGGACCGTCAGTGTTTACAACGGATTGGTTGGGCTGAGGATCAGAAGCGACAACGCGTGGTCGGACATCGATGTGCAGCTTAAGCGACGTTACGATGTCATCCCCAATATTGTGGCTGCCGTCGAGGGATATGCCCGGCATGAACGGACGACGCTGCAGTCGGTCATAGAAGCGCGCACCAAAGCCATGGGCACAACCGGCATCGCGGACAAAGGACAGACGGAGAATTATCTCACGAATTCCCTGAGGTCTTTGTTTGCGGTCTCTGAAAAATATCCGGAACTCAAGGCCAATGAGCATTTCTCGCAGCTGCAAACCAATCTGATCGAGATTGAAGAAACGATCCAGGCGGCCAGGCGGTATTATAATGCGGTCGTCCGTGACCTGAATACAATGATCCAGATGTTCCCGGCATCGATCGTGGCCGGAGCTTTTCATTTTAAAACCAGGGAATTTTTCCAATTGAATGCGCCTGAACTTGAGCGGCAAGCCCCGCAGGTTAAAGTCAATCTTGAACAGTAGAAAGACTCCTATGTTTAAACGCACAGTGTTGTCGGCGGTTTGTTTATTCTTTGCCGCCTGTTATTGCGCGCAGGCATGGACCATTGAAGATTATAAGATATCGATCAAACTGGAGAAGGACAGCAGTCTCGATGTCACCGAAGTCATTGAGGCTGATTTTGGCTACGAATCCAAGCATGGGATCTTTCGAGATATCCCAATCGTTTATAATGACGAACAGGGACGCGTGTACAACATCCGGTTCGATGTCTTGGGTGTCAGCAATAAGAATCAGCAGACATGGCCGTACCGTGAAGAAAACTTAGGTAATTTTAAACGGCTGAAGATCGGAAGTCCTAACGAAACACTCTCAGGCAGACAAACCTATGTCATCACCTATCGGGTCAGCGGGGGAATCCTCTTTCTAGGCGATCATGATGAACTCTATTGGAACGCTGTAGGTCCGCAATGGGATGTGCCGATCAATCATGTTCAAGTATCGGTGCAATTGCCGGAACCCGTCGCCAAAGAATCGATCAAGACAACGTCCTATACCGGTGTGCAAGGATCAAAAACCAGTAATGCCCGGGTTGAGGTCGTTAATGAGGAGCAGATCCTCTTTGAAGGCGGACAGTATCAGCCGCATGAAGGATTCACTGTTGTTGTCGGAGTTCCTAAAGGCATATTGACGCAGCCGCCGGCGCCGGCCTATGTGAGTTCGCCCCGGCCCGTAGATGTCACGGATCGTCCTTCCGGGCAGACCAACAGCTACGGGGAACGCATGCTCGGATCGCTGGTGATGCTCGTGCCCGTCATCGTGTTTTATGTGATGTGGAGTATTTGGCGGCTGTTCGGCAAGGACCCGGAAACAGCGAAAAGCATCATGGTCGAATACAAGGCGCCTGATGATCTGAAACCGGCGGAGATGGGAACGCTGATCGACGGCAAGGTCGACCAGAGGGACATTACCTCCACGATCATTGATCTGGCCATCAGAGGATATATCAAGATCGTTCAGCAGAAACGTCTGCTGTGGGAAAAAGATTATTCGCTGGTCAAATTAAAATCCTTTGAGGATGACCGGACTTTAAAACTTTTTGAGCTGGTGATCCTGCGGTCATTGTTTGGAGGCGGCAACGGAGTATCGGAAGTGAAAATGTCAGAGTTGCAGTATCATTTCTATCAAAAGGTGTATGCGATCGAGGATGCGCTGAAAGATGAGCTCAAATCGAGGAAATTTATAGGGGACGAACGCGAAGGGCTCGTCAGGTTTTATCTTGTGATCGGCGGAATGATGTTCTTTCTCGGGATTGTGTCGGTGGTCTTTGATGTCTGGGTTATGGCCGCGCTGATTTTATCCGCGGTCATCATCTGTTTATTCGGACTGATCATGCCGAAACGGACCATCGAAGGCGCGAAAAATTATTCCCGTATCCTTGGGTTTAAGGAATTTCTGCAGCGGACAGATAAGGAGAAGATACAAAAAGCCGAACAGCAGGATATCTTTGAGAAAATGCTGCCCTATGCGATCTGTTTAGGGATGAGTACGGTTTGGGCAAAGAAATTTAACGGCCTGTATGTTCAGCCGCCGCAGTGGTTCGCAGGAGATTATAGCGGTGTATTTCTGTATAATCATTTTATCCATGATCTTGATCGTTCGATCAACACCATGGGGAATACATTTTATTCGTCGCCGCAAACAGTGAGTTCCTCCGGAGGGTTCTCCGGCGGTGGATTCTCCGGCGGAGGTTCAAGCGGAGGCGGTTTCGGCGGCGGAGGCGGCGGGTCATGGTAGACAGTGACGGGAACGGTCGTTCGCGCCGCATGTCTTGAACAAAAGATGGATCATTCGTTCAAAAGTAATCTTTAATGTGATCAACAACTCAGGAGGACAACAATGACAGAAATTTTGCAGGAAAAATGGATGAAGGGCATCGCGATCACCACAACGGTTCTGGCTGTCGTCGCGGCCATTGCCTCATCCCGGTCAGCCTTCTTTATCGCCAAGGCTCAGCTGCTGACCGCGCAGGAGGGAAGCGAGTGGTCCTATTATCAGGCCAAAAGCATCAAGCAAAACCTGGGCGATTTGCAAATGAAGGCGTTTGAAGCGCAGCTTCTCGGTGCGACAACGCCCGAGCAGAAGGAATTTCTGGCCCAAAATATGCGGGAGTATGCCCAGAATGTGGAGCGTTACGAACAGGAAAAAAATGACATCAAGAAGAAGGCCGAAGCCACCGGCAAGGAAAACGGGATCGTGGTTAAGAAGGGCAGTCAGTTTTCACTGGCGGTCGTGTTTTCACAGATCGGCATCATGCTTTCTTCTGTCGGCGCTCTGATCAAGAGGAAAGACATGTGGATCGTCGGTATTGTCATCGGCGCCGTTTCGCTTGTTTTTCTGGCCAACGGTTTTCTGTTGTTCGTTTAAATCCGGTTGTGCACAGTGAACGGTGAAGATCATCCCGCATCCAGCACATTCAGACTTCAATGGAGGAGTTCTATGACATATCGGTTCATCCTTGTAT
>JAGNTT010000110.1 GCA_017987425.1 Candidatus Omnitrophota bacterium | reverse complement strand
GTTTTATTACGATGAAGAGATTGAGTCGCTGAGTTCGCGGGTGGTGGGATATTTCTCGCAGTTTCCTCTGAAGCTTGCGTGGGCGGTCACGATCCAGAAGGCGCAGGGAAAAACATTTGAGAAGGTTGTTCTGGATTTGGGACGGGGGACGTTCGCGCACGGCCAGTTGTATGTGGCCTTGAGCCGATGCACGACGCTGGAGGGGATTGTTCTTCGACAGCCCATCGAACGCCGTCATGTCCTCCTGGACGGGACCGTCAGGGAATTTTTCACTAAATTCGAAGCGCAGGAAAAAATAAGTATTAATGAATGATAGAAATTAGGAAATTGAGAAACAGCTGTGATGCGTGCCTGTGTCCAATTTCTCAATTTCTATTAATTTCGAAATTTCAATTGGCCATTATTTGGAGTTCTTCATGGGGAATTTTCTCCTGGGATCAATCGCATTTCTCGCCGCGTTTCTTTTGTTTGCCATAGAACTCATTATCGCGAAGATTTTTTTGCCCGGTTACGGCGGCAGTTATCTGGTGTGGGGGGCGAGCATCGTATTTTTTCAGGCCGTCCTGCTTTTAGGATATTGGTTTTCCCACAAGTTCATCGGGCTTCTGGGTTGGGCCCGTTACCGTTTTGTGCATCTGGCATTGCTTGTCCTGCCTCTGTTGTGTTTCCCCGGCCGTGATTTGAAACCCATCTCCGCCAATCCTTCTGTTTTGCTCGTCCTTGATGTCTTTCTTCAGCTGGCGGTCAGTATCGGACCGGTTTTTTTCGTTTTGTCGACGATGAGCATTGCCACCCAAATGTGGCTGTCGCGTTCCAAATTAGAAACGCGTTTAAATCCTTACGCCTTGTATGCCGTATCCAATCTCGGTTCCTTCGCGGCGCTTTTGAGTTATCCTTTCCTGATTGAACTGAATCTCGAAATTTCTCAGCAAGTGGCGTGGTGGCGCATTATGTATATCGTTCTCATCGCTTTAAACGCGCTGGCCTTTATGGCCGTGCGGGTCGCGGATGAGAACGGCCCTAAGAAAGAGGCAAAACCCGTTGCAAAAGAGACCGCGCTTCGGTGGATTGTTTTAGGCGCCGGCGCCTCCATGGCATTTTTATCCGTCAACACCATGATCACCTACGAGCTTCCGCCGGTTCCGCTATTCTGGATCTTTCCGCTCGGAATCTACCTTTTGTCCTTTGTTCTCAATTTTAAGAAGCAGCCCTGGTGTCCGCCTTGGATCGTCAAAGGCATCGCGCCCATCATCGGAATGTCGGCGCTTTATTATTTCTTTATCCAGAAATATGATCTGCCGCCCCTGGTGGAATTTGCGGCGTTTCTGTTCATTCTGTTTGTGCTGTGTATGTACTGCCAGTATGAGCTGATCCGCACCAAACCCAAGGAAGAGGAGAACCTCACGGGGTTTTATTTCTTGATTTCATTGGGAAGCTTTTTTGGAGGGATCGTGACGACCTGGATCATTCCGCTCGTCTCGGTGTCGATGATCGAATATCTTTGCGCGCTCATCATTATTGCCGCGGCCGCAATTCCGCAGGAATTCGAGGCCAGGTTTTCTTCTAGAGCTCTGCGGATTCTGATTTATATTAACCTGCTGTATTTTGTCTGGAGCGCTTTTTTTATCAAGTACAACATCTTCGCCATTGTCGCCCTTTTCTGGTTCACATGGCAGACGTATAAATATTTAAGCCGTTTCCGTTATGGTGTTTTGGCGGCGCTGCTGCTTCTGTTAGTTTGCCTGCCGGTCCAGGAAAAAATGTGGGACCGCAAGGCCACCGATTCAACGTGGAAAATCCGCAATTACTACGGCATTCATGAAATCGTCGACGCCGACGATGTCCGCTGGCTGTATCACGGCCGCACGCTGCACGGCGCGCAGTTTCTCTCCGACCTCCGACTGATGCAGCCGATCACATATTACGGTCCGCATTCCGGCGTATGGGATGTTCTGAGGAGTCCCGATTTTAATTTCAAGAATTTGGCCGTCATCGGACTTGGAACGGGAACGATGTCGACATTCCTGCGTCCGGACCAGACGTTCGACATTTTTGAACTGGACCCGGATGTGTATACGATCGCCAAAGAGAAGTTTTATTTTTTACGCCATTGTCCGGCCCCGGTCCGGGTGTTTCTGGGGGACGCGCGCCTTTCTCTGAAAAAAGTGCATGACCGCCTGTACGATCTGCTTTTGATCGACGCGTTCGGCGGCGATACGATCCCGGTTCATCTTTTGACCAAAGAAGTTTTTCAGGAATACCGCAGTCATTTGACTCAGGATGGCGCCATCGTCATCCATGTGTCCAACCGCTATGTGGATCTCGTGCCTGTTCTGGCGCGTGTGGCCCGTTCCGTGGGAGCGGAAATCACATATAAGCAGTCGGTCACAAACGGAAAATACTATACGGGTTCTTACTGGATGTTTATTTCGTGGGACAACCGGGCGGTCGGCAAGATGCTGGGGCGGCCGGGGTGGGTCACCGTCGGACCGCACGATTTTGAAGGACGCGTCTGGAGCGACGGGTATTCAAGCATTCTGCCGTCGATCCGGCTTGATTATCTGATTGAAACGATCAAGCATTTCAAATTTATTGCCTGGTAGAATTCAGTACCATTGGCCGTTATCACCGGACACTTCATAAAAATGAGTTTTGTTTGGCATCAATGGGAAGATGTTTGGAGCCCTTTATAAACATATGAGAGAGATTCCGTTCCCGCAGAGGGAAGTGCGGATTCTGGAGCAAAAGAGCGTTTAAAATGAAAAACTTATTCAGCGACAACGAAGCAAAAAAATATTCCAAAGACCCGTTGGCCCTGCGCGTCTACACGTCGCGGCTATTGGGACAGGAGCCGGACCTAGTCCTTCACGGCGGAGGAAACACGTCGGTGAAGGCCCAGGCCAAAAATGTGTTCGGTGAGTTGGAGGATGTTCTCTATATCAAGGGCAGCGGCTGGGATTTGGCTACAATCGACGCGGCGGGGTTTGCGCCGGTTAAAAAAGACGTTCTTCTGAAGATGGCCCGCATGCCCAAGCTGTCCGACCGCGACATGGTGCAGGGACAGCGCGCCGCCATGCTCGATCCGAACGCCCCGACACCGTCGGTGGAGGCGATCCTTCACGCGATCATTCCGTACAAGTTTGTCGACCACACTCACGCCGACGCGGTGGTGGCCATCACCAACACGCCCAACGGGGAAAAGCGCATCCGTGATGTCTACGGCAAAAGGCTTTTATATGTTCCTTATGTGATGCCGGGGTTTGTGCTGGCGCGCAAAGTTTTTGAAATGACGCAGGACATCGACTGGAAAAGTATCGAAGGCATTCTTCTGATGAATCATGGAATTTTTACATTTGATGACGAGGCCAAGGCCAGTTACAGCGCCATGATCCGTCTGGTGAGCGAGGCTGAGAAGTATTTGAACCGTCAGCATTTATCCGTGGCCCTGAAAAAAGGTAAAGAACGGATCGATCTGAATGTCCTGGCGAAACTGCGCGGTGAAATTTCCCGGGTGAGGGGAACCGCGGTGGTTGCCAAAGTATTGAGTGACGAAGATCATATCGGTTTTTCCAATCTGAAAAATATTAAGGACATCGCTGCGCGGGGCCCGCTCACGCCTGACCACATCATCCGTACAAAACAGTCCGCGCTCGTTCTGGACGGCGATCATTCCCGCGATCTGGAACGCTACACCCAGAGGTATCAGAAATATTTCGACCGTCATACCGACGGAACATTGAAGCGTCTTGATCCGGCGCCGCGCTGGGCCGTCTGGCCTGGATACGGTGTGGTCTGTTTCGGGCCGTCGGTCAAGGACGCGCAAATCACGGCCGATATTGCCGAGCATACCATCGAGGCGATTTGTCTGGCTGAAGGGATGGGCGGATGGAAGCCTCTTCCTGAAAAAGATCTATTTGAAGTCGAGTACTGGGAATTGGAACAGGCGAAGCTTAAGAAAAATGCGGCAGCGCCGTTTTTCCAAGGCAAGGTCGCTTTGGTGACGGGAGCGGCGAGCGGCATCGGGCGCGCCTGTGTCGAAGCGCTCGAAGCGCAGGGGGCGGCGGTTGCGGCCCTTGATATCGACGCCGGTACGCTGAAACAATTTCAGAAGAAAACGATTCTGCCTCTTGTCTGCGATCTTACGGATCCCAGAGCGATCGCCAGGAGCGTGAACGCTGCGGTCGCACATTTCGGCGGGCTGGATATTCTTGTCAGCAATGCCGGTATCTTTCCGCCCAGCCAGACCATTGCCGACATGAGCGAAGAGATGTGGGAGAAAAGTCTGGCGGTCAATCTCACCGGTCATCAGCAATTGCTCAAAGCCTGTGTCCCGTTCTTAACGTGCGGGATCGATCCGGCGGTTGTGATCGTCGGGTCTAAAAATGTACCGGCCCCCGGTCCGGGCGCGTCGGCCTATTCGGTTGCCAAAGCGGGGCTCACCCAAATGGCGCGCATTGCCGCGCTTGAGCTCGGCCCCGCGGGCATCCGCGTCAACGTTGTGCATCCCAACCAGGTGTTCGATACCGCCATATGGACGCCGGATGTCCTGCAGAAAAGGGCGAAGGCCTACGGACTTTCCGTCGAGGAATACAAGAGAAGCAATGTGCTGAAGACGGCGATCGAAAGCGCGGATGTCGCACGCCTCATCTGCGCGATGGCCGGGCCGGCGTTTGCCAAGACCACCGGCGCGCAAGTCCCCATCGATGGCGGCAACGAAAGGGTCATATAGACCGATGAGCTCGAACGGATCCAACGTCCGGACCAATGTGATACTCATGGTGTTCTTTTTGTTGGTTAATTTGTTAGTGTACGGCGAAACATTGGGTTATCCGTTTATGATGGAGGATGACCGGCTGTTCAATTTGTGGGCCAGACCGTTCGATCTTAACTCCGTTCTGGCCTGTCTTAATCCGTTCGAAAAAAATCTCATTTATTACCGTCCCACCACCAACTTCCTTTTTCTAGCGCTCAATAACTTGTCATCGGGCGATCCGTTGATATGCCGCGTATACATTCTCTTGATGTTTACGGTATTTTCGGCGCTCGTGTATGGTATGACGCTGGGGATATTTAAAGACAGGCTCACCGCCGTGCTTGCCGCTGTTTTATTTTCTGTCCACCCGATCAACGGGTTTTATGTGAACTACATCACGGCCTCTACGATCCTGATCTGGGGTGTGACGATGATGGCGGCGTTGTATGCGCATCAGCTCTTTGTCGAGAAAAAACGCTGGCTCTGGTTCGGCTTAAGTGTTGTATGTTCTGTTCTCGCCCTGGCCAGTCACGAAATGGCGGGGATGCTTCCGGTGTTTGTTTTTGTGCTGAATTGTTTTCTGGGCGAGCGTTTTCTAAAAGCGGTTTTGCGATCGCTGCCGTATGTGTTCATGGTCGCCCTGTGGCATCTGCCCCGGATGATTTTCTTCGCCCGCGGGGAAAATGTTCCCGGCATGATGCTTGAAGGAATCTCGAACATGGGGCTTACGCCGGCGAATTATCTTCCGAGCATGATGTCATTGATCGGCTGGTATTTTCAGAAGCTTGTGTGGCCCCAGAATATTCTTTTTATGAAATCGATCTGGCCTGTCAAAAGCAATCTTTTGATCGGGAATATTGCGGCGGGGGCCGCGTTTGCATTGACGCTCGTCATTCTCATCGGAACGAATGTTCGGAATATACGATGGATACTGTTCTGGTTTATCGTCGGAATAGCTCCTCTGGCCGCGGCGGTGTTCATTTCACCTGCTCAGGGGCTGACGATCGAGCCTCACTGGTTCATGATCGGATCCCTCGGTTTTTTCTGGGCCGTCGCCGTCTTCCTGCGCTTTATCCGGACAAAAATAAATCCGGTGTTATGGAGTGTTTTCGCCGCGTGTGTTATCGTGGTACTGGTCGCCGGGACGAAAATAAACAATGATCTCTGGCGCACTCAAAAAAGTTACTGCACATATTGGTTATCCCTTGAACCCAAACATCAATTCCCGAGTTTCTGGATGGGGCTTGAGTCCGTTCAGGAAGGAGATTTGCAGTCCGCCGAGGTTTTCTTTAAACAATCGCTGACAGGCTGGTATATTGATTGGGAGTCTTTTGTCAATTTGGCAGCGATCGCGCTCAGACAGGAGAAATACAAGGAGTCGGTTGACTGGAGCCGCAAGGCATTGGCGCTCAACCCGTCGGCTGCGGAAGCGTATAACAATATCGGAGCGGCCGCCCTGGCGCAGGGTGATCCTGACACGGCGCGTCAATATT
>JAGNTT010000109.1 GCA_017987425.1 Candidatus Omnitrophota bacterium | reverse complement strand
TATTTGTTTAAAATTGGATATAAATTACGGACATAAGGACACAAAGGAGCACAGAGGTACACAAAAGTACGCATTTAACAACATCCTGAGTACCTTTGTGTACATTTGCCACCTTTGTCACATTTCATTATGCCTTCCAATAATCCATCAGAGTTCAATCCGGATATCATCAAAGCCAAAACGAAGCGCGCTGAGGAAAAACGCGGCATTCTCTCCGGCGGGATTGAGGCGGACATGCGATGGGTGCAGGGTTCCGGCGAGGCCAATCGCCACGGGATGCCTAAGATTCCCATCGGACAGCACGCAGTTCCCAACTGGCCCGTTCTTGATCTCGGTGTGCAACCGGAGATTCCGCTCACGGAATGGTCGCTCGAAATCAAAGGCGATGTAAAAAATCCTTTTAAACTTTCGTGGAAAGAATTCCTCGCTCTTCCCCAAGTCAAAGATGTCTCCGACTTTCACTGCGTCACCACCTGGAGCCGGATGGACAATCAATGGGAAGGCGTCGCGTTTAAAACACTCGCCGAAAAAGCCAAACCGAAACAGTTCGCCGAATTTGTTTATATCGTCGGTTACGACCATTATTCCACCAACTTAAAACTGAAGGAATGTCTCGATGACGACGTTCTTTTGGTCCACACCTGGGAAGGCAAACCCCTGCCGCGCGAACACGGCGGCCCCGTGCGCATGATCACGCCCAAAAAATACGCGTGGAAAGGCAGCAAATGGGTTAAAGAAATCTATTTTCTGTCGACAGAACGGCTGGGATTTTGGGAGGAACGGGGATATTCGAACAGCGCGGAGCCGTGGTTTAACGACCGATATTCGTGAAAATTAAGCAATAAGTAGGCAGTAAGCCGTATGCAGAAATCTTTCTGCTTACTGCCCAGTTCCTACTGCTTACTTTCTACTACTTCCTCCGGTGTCAATGCCCTGATTCCAAGCGCATGAATATTACTTTTTAGTCCAGCGCTTAAGGCCTCATTTACCATCCGATGACGGTCGACCAATTTTTTCCCGGCAAATTCGCTGGAAACAATTTTAACAAAAAAATGCGTATTGCCTGAGGCTGCCTGCGGATTATGGCCGGCATGCTGATGACTGTCGTCCCTGACCGTCAACTTTACGGGATGAAATTTTTTAGTCAGTATTTCTTCGATGTGTTCTTTGTTCATCATGGACTATTGATCTTTTCTTGCTCAATGATTTATCATTTTGATTGTTCAGCGGAAGACCCATAGTGTATCATCATACCGTGACAAAAGCATCCCCCAAGATTTCCCTGAATACCCAGATCCTCATCGGCGCCGCCATCGGTGTCATCGGCGGTATCATCTTTAACCGGATCGGCATCGACTCACCCGTCACCAAACAAGTGGTCTTCATCTGCGGTATTGCCGGGGGCGTTTTTATCGGGCTCCTGAAAATGATCCTTGTGCCTCTCATTTTCACGTCGATCGCGACCGGGGTTGCCAATCTTCAGGCGCATGCCAACATGAAACGCGTCTGGGTCTGCACCTTAGGCTATTTCTTCGTCGCCTCTTCGCTCGCGCTTATCCTCGGCATGGTTGCCGTCAATTTTGTCAAACCGGGAGCCGGCATGTCCATCGATCTTTTCAAAGACGCGATGAGCACAGCCGCCCCAAAAACCATGACGGTGGGACAATTCTTTCAATCCTTCTTGAACGGCCTGTTCATGAACCCCATCGAGGCCATGGCCAAGACCGAAGTTTTATCCGTCGTCATCTTTGCAATGCTCTTTGGCCTGGCCATGGTGTCGCTGGGTGAACGGACAAAGACCATCCGCGGCTTTCTCAATGAAACGTTCGACATCATCATGCTGCTGGTCAACTGGATCATGATCATAGCGCCGATCGGTATTATGGCCCTGTTGATGAAACTCGTGGCCACCCAGAACCTGGCGCTTTTGCAAACGGTCCTTAAATTCGTGGCCGTTGTCCTCTCCACCACCATTTTCCATGGGCTCGTGACCCTGCCTCTTTTGTTATGGATCGTAACACGCATTTCCCCCCTGCACTTTTTTGCGAGCATGCGCGATTCTCTCATCACCGCGTTTTCCACCAGCTCGAGCTCGGCCACCATGCCGGTCACTTTGCGCTGTGTGACCGACAATCTCAAAGTGGACAAACGCATCGCCGGATTCGTTGTCCCCTTAGGGACCACGGTCAATATGGACGGCACCGCGATGTATGAAGCGATCGCGGCCATCTTCATTGCCAATTTGGTCGGTATCGAATTAAATCTGGTCCAGCAGGTGATCGTGTTCTGGACTGCCATGCTGGCCTCGATCGGCGCGCCGGGGATCCCCAGCGCCGGCATGGTCACTATGGTCATGGTCCTGCAGTCGGTGGGACTTCCGGCCGAAGCCATCGCACTTCTTCTTCCCATCGACCGGCCTCTGGACGCCATCCGCACCGTGGTCAATGTGGAAGGCGACGCCGTGGGCTCCCTCATCGTCCAAAAGATGACCCAGAAACCCGCCTAACTCACGAGTAAAAACTCGACAATCCACCCGCTTTCATGCATAATATCTCCCTCTAACACTAACAAACACCTTGAGATCATCTATGCCCGTATCTGATTTTTCTGGATCGCTTTGCGTCACCTGCGTCAATTCCAAACAGCAGGAAATTTTCAACTGGCTTAAGGAATACGAACGCATCTGGACCCCTTTCTATACTTCGGTCGACATCCGCGACGCGGGCTTTAAAATCGCTGTCGTCGACACCAACCTTTTCCCGGCAGGTTTCAACAATCTGTGCGAACACGGGATCGTCGATGCCGAACGCCTGGTGCAAAACGCGGTCAACAAGCGAGTTAACGGCGCGAAAAACATTTTGATTGTCGCGGAAGAACACACACGCAACACCTGGTATCTGGAAAATGTCCGCGTACTTGAAGAGATCATCCAGAAGGCCGGGTTCAATGTTAAAATCGCGACTTTCCTGACCGTTCAGCCGGCATTCTGCGAAGACGCGGCCACCAACGTTGAACTTGAGACCGCCACCGGAAAGACGGTTAAGATCCACTGCTTCAAACGCATCCTAAACCGCATCAAATCCGGCGAAGAAAAAGTCGATTTCATCCTTTTAAACAATGACCTGACGGCAGGCATTCCCGACGTCCTTAAAGAAACCAACATCCCTATTTTTCCGTCGGCCCATGCCGGATGGCATTCCCGTCATAAATCTGAACATTTCCGTTATACCAACGCGCTCATGGAAGAGTTTGCCAAAATCGTCAACCTCGATCCCTGGCTATTCTCCTGTCTCTACGAAACCGTGGAGAATGTCGACATCAACAACGACGCCGACCGCAAAAGGCTCGCAGCCTCTGCGGAAAAGCTTTTTACCGACATCGGCAATAAATATAAAGAACACGGCATCCAGGAAAAACCGTTCGTCTTTTTGAAGGCCGATTCAGGCACCTACGGCATGGGCGTTCTCGCGGTCGAAAGTCCTTCGGAAATCCTCGAGCTCAACCGCAAACAGCGCAACAACCTTCATAAAGGGAAAAACGCCCAACCCATCACGCGCCTCCTTCTGCAGGAAGGCGTGCCGACGATCCACCGCATCGAGGAAAACCCGAGCGAAGTCTGCATTTACCAGATCGACAACAATCTCGTCGGCGGTTTTTACCGTTTTCATACCGGCAAGAACCCGCGCGAAAGCCTGAACTCTCCCGGCGGCATGGGATTCAAAAAGATATGTCCGCATTCCAATAAATACGGCGACTGCAATCCGCATCCGAACATGAACATCTTCGACATCTACCGCATGCTGGCGCGTATCGGCGGTGTCGCCACCAGCTGTGAAATCAAAAGTCTGGAGAATAAAGCGAAATGACATTTCTATTTCTCATGGATCCGCTGGAAACCGTGGTCTTTGAAAAAGATACCTCGTTCATCCTCATGCTCGGAGCGCACAACAAAGGCCACGCGGTCCATTTTGTGCCCGAGGGCGGAATCACGCTTAAGAACGGAAAGGTATTCTTTCACACAATCAAAGTGACGCCGCAGGCGATCCCGCATCAGCCGTTTGTCATTGAACGTCCCGTGATGCTTTCGGATGATGACGTCGATGCCGTGTTTGTCCGCACCGACCCGCCGTTCGACAATGAATATTTGATGGCCACCTGGCTTCTGGACCGCCTGCCCAAACGCGTCAAAGTGATCAACAGTCCGTCGGGCATCCGCACAGTCAACGAAAAGGTCTGGGCCACGCAATTTACCTCCATTATTCCGCCGACGATTGTTTCTTCGACTAAACATGATCTCGCGTCATTCCTCAAAGAGGAACCCAATGCGATCGCTAAACCGACCAACGGTTTCGGCGGACGTTCGGTGTTCCACATCCATCCGGGCCAGGGCAATACCAATGTCATTCTGGAAACATTGACGGACAACTGGTCGAGAGAAATCATTGTGCAGCGCTATGTGTCAGACTCCAAGGACGGAGATAAGCGCATTCTCTTACTTAACGGCGAGCCGCTGGGAGCGGTCCTGCGCAAGCATTCGGAAGAAGATCACCGCAACAATTTCTTCGCCGGCGGCAAACCGCTCGCGACCGAGATCACCAAGCGCGATCATGAGATCATCGCGACGCTGAAACCCGAACTGCAGAAGCTCGGTCTTTATTTTGTGGGGATCGATGTCATCGGCAATTATCTGATCGAAGTCAACGTCACATCGCCGACAGGACTGCAGGAAATGAACCGTTTGTACAACGCGTCGCTGCAGGATAAGGTTATTGAATTTGTGGAACAATTAATCTAGGGAACCCAGCGTCCCAGTCCCCAGGGTCACAGGGGCACTGGGGAACCGGGGCACCCTAAGGATCAAATATGCCCTCACTAACGCTTTATCATTTCGTCGGCTGTCCCTATTGCACCAGGGTCACAAATTTCCTGCAGCAGGCGGGCATCAGGATCCCTATGAAGGACACCATGAAAGATCCGGCCGCCCGCGCGGAGCTTGCAAAGATCGGCGGCAAGACGCAGGTGCCGTGCCTCGTCATCGACGGAAAACCGCTGTATGAATCGTTGGATATTATTGAATGGTTAAAAACAAATTATAAAGGATAACCTGTAGGGGCGGTTATCAACCGCCCGAAATTTTGGGCGATCGATGATCGCCCCTACATTTTTCATTATGAATACCGAACTTGTCAAACAAACAATCGAAGAATCCGTACCGGATGCCGTCGCGCACGTCCTCGATCCGATGAACGACGGACAGCATCTGCAGGCCTTCGTTATCTCCCCCGCCTTCGAAGGAATCATGCTCATCAAGCAGCACCAGATGGTGATGCAGCCGCTGAAAAAAGCGTTCGCCACGTCCGTGCACGCGCTAGCACTTAAAACATTTACGCCGGAAAAATGGGAAACTGAAAAAGCAAAGTATGGATTTTAACAAACAAAAATGCATAGAAATTTGGAGATTAAGAAATTAATTGAAATTGAAAACCAGGAATACTGTTTACCAATTTCCTAATTTCTATCAATTTCCCAATTTCTATAAGGAGGAATCAATGCTTTCCGATCAATTACGTCAGCAGTTTGACAATGATGTGAAGAATAACAAGATCGTGATTTTCATGAAGGGCACGCCCGATCAGCCGATGTGCGGATTTTCCTCGCGCGCCGTGCAGATTCTGCAGTCGTACGGAGCGCCGCTCAAGGCCTATAACGTCTTTGACAGTGAAGAGATCAGACAGGGCATTAAGGAATACACCGAATGGCCGACCATTCCCCAGGTCTTCGTCAACGGCGAGTTCATCGGCGGCTGCGACATCGTCACCGAGATGCATGAAAACGGCGATCTGAAAAAAGCGCTCGGGGCGTAAAATACAAATTGTTCCACAAATGCGTAGGGGCGGACATTGTCCGCCCCTACATTTTTTAATTTATTTTTCAAAAACATTCTTATCAAAATCATTCAAAAGCCCTGTAGAGGTCAATCTCCATAGGGCTTTTTGTATCTCAAAAAACACCTAAACTTATTTGCGCGGAAGCTCCGCAACGAATTCAATAGCAGTCGATATCCAATTCTTTAAGTCAGGGTCAGATTTAATTCCTGGTGCATCCACCATCACCCATCCCTTCATGGCGCGGCCGGTGATGTCAAATACCTTCACATGCTTTTTCTTCAGCGCCTCTGCGGCGTTCTCTACTCCCATGCGGAGTATGATGCCGTCTTTCCATATGCCGAAGCACATGTTCCCGCGCAGAAGATAAC
>JAGNTT010000108.1 GCA_017987425.1 Candidatus Omnitrophota bacterium | reverse complement strand
GACGCTTTCCTTTGCCGTTGAGCATAAATTTTTCGGATCCGATCCTTTCGTTTATCATTTAGATAATTTACTTCTGCATATCATCAACTCGCTTCTTGTATTCGTGCTGGCCCAGCGATTGGGATTGTCCGTTGTCGCGGCGTTCGGCGCGGCGCTTCTATTCGGCGTTCATCCGATGCGGGTCGAATCAGTTGCGTGGGTGACGGAACGCAAGGACTTGCTTTACGCGTTCTTTTATTTATTGGCTCTTTTGCAGTACATGAATTATTTAAAAGAGAAAATGCCGCTGCCATACGCGGCTTTTTTTCTGTTTGGTGTCTTAAGCCTTCTCGCCAAGCCGATGGCCCTAAGTCTTCCTCTCATATGCTTTCTGATCGACTGGTTTCAGCGCCGGGAGTTCTCATGGCAGGCTATGGCGGAGAAGCTTCCGATCGTCGCTGTCTTTGTCCCGGTTGTATGGATCACGTATTGTCTGCACGTCCGCAATCCCATCGACAATCCGATGGAGGCGCTCCTGACGTGGGCATGGTCGTTTGGTTTCTACATCTGGAAATTCATCTGGCCCTCGGTGCTGGTTCCTATTTATCACGTTCCGCAACCTGTGAGTTTGGGTAATCCCGCGTATGTCTTTTCTTTATTGTTTGTCATCGGGATAATCTGGAGTCTTTGGAAGTTTTTCAATAACCGCTGGTGGATTTTTGCCGTTGGATTTTATGTGTTCTCGATCTTTTTTCTTCTGCGTTATGATTCCGCCAAGGACATCAACGTTGTCGCTGACCGGTTTATGTATTTGCCGAGCCTCGGCTTTTGTCTGATTGGCGGACTCGTTGCCGAGCACTTGATTCGTCTGTTTGAAGCGCGCTCGTTACGATGGAAGATCGCCGCTCAGATTTTTTTATATGCGGTCATTTGCTTGCTCGCGCTTAAGTCGGTCGGACAAACATTAGTATGGAATAATTCACTGGTGTTATGGGACTATGTGATCCGTCACAATCCGACGGAATTTCTGGCATACAACGACAGAGCGGTTGAGTACATCAATCGCAAACAGTATGATCTTGCGCTGGCGGATTACGGCGCCATCCTTAAGTTTGATCCGGACAATGCGGACGCATTCTTTAACCGGGGAATATTGTTGGCTCAGATTGGCAGGCATCGTTCGGCCATCAATGATTTCACCAGAGTCACGGAACTGTTTCCGCATTACGAGAAGGGTTATTATCGTCGGGCCAAATCTTTCGCGGCGCTCGGAGAAGACCAATTCGCATTTGCGGATTACAACAGGACGATCGCCGCCAATCCTTCATTTCCCGACGGCTATCTGGAGCGCGGGAATATTTATAACCATCAGGGTGAATTTAACCGCGCGATTAAAGATTACGATAAGGTCATTGAACTCGAGCCCAAGAATGCGCGGGCTGTTAACAATCGAGGCACAATACATGCCAAATTACTGCAGGATGAAAGCGCGCTGGCTGATTTTAACAAGGCCGCTGAGCTTGACCCGAATTACGCGGAAGCTTATTACAACCGTTCCATAATTCGTACGCGGCAGGGACGTTTTAAAGAGGCCTTGGAGGATGCGGAAAAATCCCGTAATCTGGGGGCGGAAGCGCCTGAAGGATATATTGAAGGTCTTAAAAATTCCGCTCAGTAAAATGATTTTGTCTGAGACCCAAACCATTGCAAATAAATCGGTTGACAATTGTGTCGGCGCATGATAAAAATTGGGAAAATTTTTTACATTTTTTGATAATTTTTGATACATTTATACTGTAATTGATTTGAATTTGTTCAAAAAATAATTTCGAGAGCGGTGTATAAATCGAATTGATTGATCATAGGAGATTTTTTGGGTCCTTGAAATAAAACCCAAGGGCCTATTTTTTTGAAATGGGAAAAATAATCGGACTCACATATAATTTGAAAAGCGACTGGAAGCGCCAGCCCGATGATCCTGTTGATGCCGCAGCCGAGCTTGACGGTGTCGCAACCGTTGACAGTATTGAACGCGCTTTAAAAGCCGGCGGTCACACGGTCAAGCGCATCGGTAATGCGGTCAAGCTGCTTTCTGTCGTCGATACCCTCGAAGTGGATATTGTCTTTAATATCTGCGAAGGGTTCCGCGGCCGCAACCGCGAGTCTGAAGTTCCCATGATCCTGGAAATGCACGGTATTCCTTTTGTCGGAGCGGATGCTTTGACGCTCGGCCTCACACTCGATAAGGTGATGGCCAAAAAATGTTTTGTGGCCGACGGTGTTCCGACAGCCGGTTTTTTCCGTGCTTCTTCCGGCGATGATCTTAAGAAACTTAACACATTCGATTATCCTCTCCTGGTTAAGACGTCACAGGAGGGTACTTCCAAAGGTATTACGGCAGCGTCCCGTGTTCATACGCTTGAGGAGCTGCAGACGCAGGTCGACATCATCAGTAAAATTTACAAACAGCCGGCGCTGGTGGAGCAGTTCATCAGCGGTACCGAATTTACGGTGCCCGTCCTCGGAAATAAAAATCCGAAGGCCATGCCGGTTGTGCAGTATAGAATGAACGGTTCTCTGGATTTAGGCGATAATTTCTACACGTATAAACACGTGGTTGAAAAGTCCGTCGAGTATTTGTGTCCCGCACAAATATCGGATGAGTTTGCCGCGAAGCTTCAGCAGATCGCGATTGCAGCTTACAAGTCCGTCGATTGCCGAGATTTCGGACGGGTCGATTTTCGGGTGGACAAGAAGGGCAATCCGTATGTCCTGGAGATCAATCCTCTTCCTAATTTAAGCGAAGAGGAAGTTTTTGGTCTTTTTCCCAAGGTCATCGGAACGACGTACGCAAAAGTGTTAAACGAGATTTTGGATTTCGCACTTGAGCGATACAGCCTGAATAATGAGGAGACCTGCCTAAAATGAACCCCATCGATACCGCTATCAAAGAACAAGAACTGACGAATGCTCCTGCGCAGACGCCGCAGATACCACTTTCTTCCGACGAAAAACGCGTGTTGAGCCTTTTCCCCGGCGCAACGGAAACAGACTGGGAAGACTGGCGCTGGCAGATCCGCAACCGCGTGCGCACGCTGGATACAATCACAAAATATATGCCTTTAACACCGCAGGAAGAACGCGGTGTTGTCGGAGCCGGCGATAAACTGACGATGTCTATTCCGCCGTATTTTCTGGCGTTGGTGGATCCTAATAATTCCGGATGTCCGATCCGTCTGCAGTCCGTTCCCCAGGAATATGAATTTGAAACGGCGGCGGAAGAGATGACCGATCCTTGCGGGGAAGATAAGAATTCTCCCGTTCATGGTCTCGTTCACCGCTATCCGGACCGAGTCCTTTTTCTGGTCAACGAAATGTGCGCCATGTATTGCCGTTACTGCACGCGTTCGCGCATGGTGGGTGACGGGAATCATACGCTTAATACATCCACTTATGATGCGGCGCTTGAGTATATCCGCTCGCATACCGAAATCCGTGACGTTCTGATCTCCGGCGGCGATCCGCTGACGTTGGGCGACCGCATGCTCGAATATCTCATTAAGAGCGTGAAGGCGATCCCGCACGTTGAATTCGTCCGTATCGGTACGCGCATCCCGGTCACGCTGCCGCAGCGTGTCACTCCCGAGTTGATCGCGATGTTCAAGAAATATAGCCCGCTTTGGATGAGTATTCATTTCAATCATCCTAAAGAAGTCACGCCGAGAGTCCAGCATGCCTGCAATATGATCGCTGACGCCGGAATTCCGATGGGCAGCCAGACGGTATTGCTTAGAGGCATCAACGATTCTCCTGAAGTCATGAAGAAGCTGTTCCATGAACTTCTAAAAATCCGTGTCAGGCCGTATTACATCTATCAGTGCGACCCGATTGTCGGTTCCAAGCATTTCCGCACTTCGGTCGCGACGGGCATCAACATTATCGAGAACCTCCGCGGTCATACCACCGGTTATGCGGTGCCGACGTACGTCATCGACGGCCCAGGCGGCGGCGGAAAGATCCCGATCACTCCGAACTACCTGGTTTCCAAGGAGAACGGGCGCTACACATTGCGTAATTTCGCGGGCGATATTTTCACCTACGTCGATCCGTCGTAGCAATCTTTGAGTGCTTAAGGAACTTGGGCAGGGACGCAGGATATTTGCGTCCCTGTTTCTTTTGTGATAATATTCAGTTCCTTTTAAAGGAGCTTTTTATGAAAAAAATCGAAGCCATCGTAAGAAAAGAAAAATTTGAACCCGTTTATAAGGCCTTGGAATCCAAAGGAATCGGCGGATTGACCGCTGTTCCGGCTCATGGATTCGGCAACCATCGCAGCGGCCTTAAGGAAAAGGTTAAGATCGACATCTATTGCGATGAATTCCAGGTGGAGTTGATCGTAGAGACGATCCGTAAGGTTGCCAAAACCGGTTTTACAGGCGACGGCAAAATTGCCGTTCTGGACCTCGAAAAACTTTACCGCATCCGTACCGGTGAAGAGGGGGCCAGCGCCATTTAAGTTGCGGAAATCCGGGTTGACAATCAAGGCATCTATACTATAATAGTCACACTTTTCACAGGCACATCCAAAATATCGGTTGTAACGTACTCAATATATGCGGTTTCGTGCGTTCCCTCGAAATCGAGACAGCAAAAATCAAATAGAAAGTCGGTGATGTACTAATGGTAGAAATTAAAATTACGGATAAGAACGGTTTCGAAAAGGCCATGCGCCAATTCAAGAAACAGTGCCAAAAAGATGGTTTTTTGGTTGAGCTCAAAGAACGTCGTTTTTATTCCAAGCCTTCCGAGCGCAAGCGCAAAAAAGGTAAATAACTTTTTAAATTTTAGACGAGGGACGAAGGACGTAAGACGAAGGACGAAAAATCGTTCACGTCTCCCGTCCCACGTCCCTCGTCCTTCTTAGTTGCACTGTAAATTGTCTTCGTTGTTTTTGGAGAACCCCATGACAAAACCAGTCGCCATCCTTGTTGAAGAGCAATATCAAATCCTCGAAGTCTGGTATCCGCTTTTGCGTTTGAAAGAAGCCGGAATTCCCGTTGTGACTGTCGGCAGCGGATCCAAAGATGTTTATCCGAGCAAAGAAGGGTATCCGGTTAAAGTTGACCGCGTCGTCCATCAGGTCGTGCCGCAGGAATTTTCCGGCGTCATCATTCCCGGCGGATGGGCGCCTGATTTCATGCGCCGATATCCTTTGATGGTCGAATTCGTCAAGAAGATCTATGACCAGAAAGGCGTGGTCGCCTCGATCTGCCACGGCGGATGGATGCTGGTATCCGCGGGTATTTGTAAAGGACACAAGGCCACTTGCTTTTTCGCGATCAAGGATGACATGATCGCCGCCGGCGCTGAATATCTGGACGACGAAGTTGTTGTCGACCGCAATCTCATCACTTCCCGTAAACCCGAAGATCTTCCTCGTTTCATGCAGGAAATCATCAAACAAATCAAATAACTATGATCAAAGTCAAGCGAGCGTTAATAAGTGTTTCCGATAAAACCGGAATTGTTGAATTGGCCCAGGGTCTTAACCGTTTGGGTGTTGAAATTTTGTCGACGGGTGGAACGGCGAAGCAGCTTCGCGACGCTAAAATCCCTGTTATCGATGTGTCCGATTATACGGGATTTCCGGAAATGATGGACGGCCGCGTGAAGACGCTTCATCCCAAAATTCACGGCGGACTTCTGGCCGTGCGCGATAATCCCGAACACATGGCGAAGATCAAAGAAAGCGGCATCGGCCTGATTGACATGGTCGTCGTCAATCTTTATCCGTTCGAACGCGTCACGCAGAAAAAGAACGTGACGCTCGAGGACGCGATCGAGAATATCGACATCGGCGGACCATCGATGCTGCGTTCGGCGGCGAAGAATTTTAAAAGCGTTGCTGTCGTGAGCAACCCGGCGCGGTATGAAGAAGTCCTCAAGGAACTCGACACCAACAGCGGGATTTTGCCCGACCGTCTTTTGACCAGTCTGGCGCTTGAGGCATTTGCCCTGACGTCCAATTATGACGGAGTGATCGCTCAGTTTTTAAACAACCGTTTCCGCACGGCGGAGTTGACCAAATATCCTAAAGACCTTTCATTTCGGTTCACCAAGATTCAGGACCTTCGTTACGGTGAAAACCCGCATCAGTCGGCCGCATTCTACGCGGATTCTGGGGCTCCCGAAGCACTCGCCGGAATCAAACAGGTGCACGGCAAGGAACTTTCGTTTAACAATATTCTGGATCTTAATGCCGCGATCAATTTCGTCAAGGATTTCGAAGACCCGACGGCGGTCGTAATCAAACATAATAATCCGACGGGTGTTGCCCAGAACAAAGATCTGGCCAAGGCCTACAAGACAGCTTTTGACGTCGACGGTCTTTCCGCGTTCGGCGGCATCATCGCTTTTAACCGCATTGTGGATA
>JAGNTT010000012.1 GCA_017987425.1 Candidatus Omnitrophota bacterium | reverse complement strand
TTCGCACGTCCTTCTCCAGGCCGGGCTTCAGCCGACAACCGCCGTCGGGGGCATCATCAACAGCGCCACGGCCTATAATGCCAATCTGGGAACGGGTAAATATTTTGTCGCCGAAGCCGATGAAAGTGACGGAACATTTTTGTATTTCAAGCCGACGTATTCCATCATTACAAACATCGATTTCGAACACGTCGACTATTACAAGAATTGGGAGAACATCATCGCCGCTTACCGCAAATTCATGCATCGCACCAATCCGGCAGGATGTCTCATCGTTTGCGGGGAAGACCCTCGTCTCGAGCAGATGGCATCGGAGGAAGATATTCCGGCGGTCACTTACGGCCTGCAGTCAAAATTTGATGTTTACGCGGATGATGTGATGATTGCCGGTTATACTTCCAAATTTAAATGTTATCTTCGACGGCAGCTATTGGGTGAAGTAAGACTTCTTGTTCCCGGCCAGCACAACGTCCTCAACGCGCTTGCTGCCATTTCGCTCGGACTCAGGCTCAATCTGCCGTTTAAGAACATTGCCGATGCTTTGAAAACATTTTCAGGCGTCAAACGCCGCTTCCAGCTCAAGGGGGAATTCAACGACATCATGGTGGTTGATGATTACGGTCATCACCCGACGGAAATCACTGCAACTTTGAATGCTGCCAAGTCTTTCGGCAAAAAACGTCTTGTCGTCGTTTTTCAGCCGCACCGGTATTCGCGCACTAAACTATTGATGGATGAATTCGTCGAGAGTCTTGAGTTAAGTGATTATTTGATACTGACGGACGTTTATGCCGCCAGCGAAAAACCTAGCGAAGGAGCGGACGTTCATGAATTGTACAGCAAGGTGCATGACCGTTACGATTCCAAAGCCGTATATCTTCCCAAACAGGAAATATTAGCGCATTTGCTTGAATGCGTGAGGCCGGGCGATCTGGTGCTTACGCTGGGAGCCGGAGACATCACCCAATTATCCGACCAGCTCATCGCCGCTTTGAAATCCAATCCTTTAATGACGCAAAAACAAAAGGTAGCATGACAACGACGCTCAAGACCGTAGCCCCTGCGTTGGGGACAATCGGGGTTTTAATGGGGGGGATATCCTCCGAAAGGGAAGTGTCACTGCGTTCGGGCCGTGCTGTCGTCGAGGCGCTGGTGAAAGCCGGATGCCGTGTCGAGACGATCGATATCAGCACTCACGACCGTCAGACCATCATTGACGCCATCCGTTCGGCTCAGGTGCAGGTGGCCTTTATTGCGCTGCATGGAAAATTCGGAGAGGATGGAGGGATCCAGTCGATTTTGGATGAGATTAACATTCCATATACAGGTTCCGGAACGGCAACAAGTGCCACGACATTTAATAAAGTAAGAACCCAGAGAGCTCTTCGAGCCGCCGGACTTCCTGTTGCGGATTTCTGTGTGGCCGACGCGGAGTCGGCTGATCCGGGCGCCGTCATCAGAGAGCTTAAAGATTTTCCGCTGGTCGTCAAACCCGCCTGTGAAGGATCAAGCTTCGGTGTAACGATCGCACAAACGCCTGCCGATCTTCCGGCGTCGCTTAAGAAAGCATTCGAGTTCGGCCGCGAGGTCATCATTGAACGCTTCATCGCCGGCAGGGAATTCACAGTCGGTATTCTCGACAAGCAGGTCCTTCCCATTGTCGAGATTGCTCCCCAGAAACAAATTTTCGATTACGAATCCAAATATCAAAAAGGCCTGACCGATTACATCGTCCCGGCCGATTTGCCTCAGGATGTGGCGGCGCGCGTGAGTGAGATCGCGTTCAAAGCCTACCAGGCGCTCGGATGTGAAGCTTTTTCGCGTATTGATTTTCGTCTGGACGCGCAGAACAGGCCGTTTATCCTCGAGATCAATACGATCCCAGGATTTACGGAGACCAGCCTTTTTCCGAAGGCGGCCCGCCAGGCCGGTATCGACTTTACCGATGTGTGCATAAAACTTATTCAATTGGCATATGGCAAGAAAAAGTAAAATCGATATTCCGACAATTTTGATCCGTAACGTGATCATTGTTCTGTTTATTCTTTTGATCATCTGCTGGATGTTCTCTGGAATGAATCATTTTTTACACAACGCGCCGATCTTCAGAATACAGCACGTCTCCGCCGATAAAGACGTGCAGTTTCTCGAGTCAAAGATTCTTGAACGGCTGCGCGGACAGAATATTCTCAATGTCGATCTAAGGAAGCTTCACCGGGAAATAAGGGCTCTCTTTCCGCAGATTTATGATTTAAGCGTCGAGCGCCGGTTTCCTGATACGATCCGCATCAATGCCAAACGCCGGGATCCTTTTGCCCAGGTGCTGGTCAAAGAGAATTATCTGACGATCGATCAGGAGGGGGTCGTCATCTTTATCGATCCCAAAGCTTCTCCGAAATTACCGCTAATCATCAATTCTCACCTTGAAAAACGTAAGGTTGTGCTCGGAGCGAGGCTGGCGACGCCGGAGATTATTGCGGCGATCGATGTCATCGAGGCATTCTATAACAACAACGGACTTGCGAAATATCCGTTGTCCGGGCTGGATGTGGACAATTTATCGAAGATCAGTTTCAATATCGGTCCGATGCTTCAGATCATTCTGGACAAGGATGATGTTGCTCAAAAGCTGGAAACGCTGGTCTTCTTGATTTCTCAGAAGAAGCTGGATTTTCGCGAAGTCAAGTACATCGATTTAAGATTCAAAGAGCCGGTTGTCGGAAGGAAATAATTTATTCAAGGGTATTTTTTGAATGCATTAACTGAGGGCTCAGGTCTTTCAGGATGACCAGTCGGGTAAGGTAGTTTATAATCCCGACAGGTCAGAAATAACGCGGGTCATCAACGGAGATAAAACGATGCTGCAAACATTCAAAGGCGAGAAATTGTCGTACGGTCTTGATCTGGGCGTGCAGACGATGAAGGCGAGTTTGGTTCGTACAAAGGATTCCGAGAATCTGGAGCTTTTGGGCGTGCATGAGGTGAAGACGGTCGGGTTGAAAGGCGCCGCGGTGAGTGATCTCAATGAGCTTTCCGACTGCATTCAGCGCGCTGTCAGCGGTCTTGTCAACAAAACAGGGTTCAGGGTAAAGACGCTCAATATCGGCATGGGAGGAGATTTGGTGACTGTCCGTGAAAGCGGAGCGGTCATACCCTTGGTCGATCACGGCAACAAAGTGATCAATGCCCAGGACGTCAAGAAGGTCAAGCAGCAGGCGCGGCTTCTCGGGGTTCATCTGGAAGAAGAGATCATTCACGATTTCGCAAAATGTTTTAAGGTGGATGATGTTAATACCGCGATCAATCCCGCCGGTCTTTACGGACGCAAACTTTCCGGAAGTTTTCTTCTCGTCATCACGAATTTAACACGCATGCGCAACATTGCCAAGGCCGTCAATCAGGCTGGATTTGAGCTGGGGCAGATTTATTTCAGCAGTTATGCGGCGTCCCAGGTGGCGCTCGATCAGAAATCAAGAAAAGACGGCATTGCCTTTATAGATGTGGGTTCGACCTCGACGGCGGTGCTCTTTTACAAGGATGGGCTTTTGCAGCAGATCGAGCTTATTCCCTGGGGAGGCGTCAATGTTACCCAGAGTATCGCCGGGCAGCTGAGCCTGGTTCTTGATCTGGCGGAAGACATCAAGAAGTCTCACGCGGTGGCGCACAAAACATCTGAAAGCGAAGAAGAGATTTTAGTCAAACGCGAGACGGGTTATATGCCGATCAAAAGAATCGGGATTTCCAAAGCCATCGGTCCCGAGATCGACAAGTTTGTCGACATGGTTCAGAAAGTCATCAAGGATTCTCCGAATTATCATCACCTCAATGCCGGCGTTGTCATGGTGGGAGGCGGTTCGCTTTTGCCGGGTTTGATCGAACGGATCGAAGAGGCCACAAACCTGCGGGTGACGAGCGGTGTTCCGACCAAAGGCTTGAATAATTCAGCCCTCTATGCCGGTGTCATCGGTCTTGCCCAAATGAGTTCCATTGATGCCATCAACAGCGCGATCGCAGCACAAGCGCCCAAAAATTGGACAACACGTCTTACCAATTCGTTTAAAGAACTTTATCAGGAATATTTTTAATTATCTTCGCGTTTGCTGCGGTCGGCACGTTTGGTGAGCTGGTACTCGATGTTTCTGAGTACGCCGCGCAGTCTTAAGATGCTGTTGAAGATATAAAGCATCCAGAAGGAATTGAACAGCAGAAGAATAACGATGAGTGAAGTGTTGGTGGTCTGTGCGAGTACGAGGCTGCCGATGGCATCATATTTGGAGATGTGATCACTGGCGTCAATCACCTTGAAGGAGTTCATGAAGAAAAACACGAAAACTCCGACGAGGATGAATTCGAAGAAAAGCATATAAAAATGTTTCATCATCCACTGAGCGGAACGATTGTCCCACTGACGTATTTTATTCATGATATCGCCGAAGCTCATAATTGTCTCCTTATGTCCAACATTCTACACATATTTGTTACCCCCGCAACACATATTGTTTTAAAAGAATCCTCTGCTTGATAAAGGAATTTATGAAGAAAATACTCATAGTTGACGACGACCGATTAAATACCACTCTGCTTCAGTTCGGCCTGCGGGACAAAGGTTTCGAGGTCAGTCTGGCGAAGGACGGCCGTGAAGCGCTTAAGGTTGTGGAAGCCGAAAAGCCGGATCTTATCATCCTCGATTTTCATATGCCCACCATGAACGGTTATGAATTCATGAACGAACTGCAGGGCACGCCGCAAGGGAAGACCCCTGTGATTATGCTTACGGCTAATGAAACCATGCAGGATGTATTTTATATGGAAGGCGTGCGCGGCTATCTGGTGAAGCCTGTCAACATGAAGACGCTGGAAGAAAAAATCAACGCCTGTTTATCATGAAAAAACTATTCAGAAAAGAGTACGTAGTCTTCTTTGTTTTTGCCATCCATCAGCAGATAGCCTTCTAGAGGATAGGTGGTTTTTCTGCGCCAGTTGGGATTAAGCACCTGCCAATTATCGCCTGTTTGGACCAGCAAAAGTTCCAGATCCCCTTCAAATATATGGCCAGTCTCGACGCCGCAATGCAGAAACAGATGATTGACCCTGGAACACAGGTCGGAATCGTCGTAAAGGTTCTGGTTCAGAAGGGTTGTCCGTCCGTCCCAGGTCATGTTTTTGGATCTGTTCTCGTTTCTTTTGGTTGAAAAGCTGATCACGGCTTTAAACAGGGGATAGTCCCGGTTATGAATGCTCACTTCTTCAACCGATGAGACAACAATTTTCTCGATGTCGTAGTCTCCCCAGAGGTTTTGGTCCAGCAGTTTGGTGGCTTCCTGTCTGAGCAGTTCTTCGGCAGGGCCGTTGGAGGCGATACTATTAATGGAAGAAATGAAAAGAAGTGTAAAAGCCAGCAGGCAGGTTCGGATCATGTTGTCTCCTTTGATAAGCTTTTTTTGACGCGCCTGTCTTGACAGTTTTAATGAGAGTATTGAAGTAGTCAGGACAGTCGCGGTCATTTCTAATAAAAGGCAAAGGAAAAACGCGCCTGGAGGGAGTCGAACCCCCGACCCTCTGCTCCGAAGGCAGATGCTCTATCCAATTGAGCTACAGGCGCATTTACAATGGTTTTGATTCCAGAAAAAATGCGACTGTCCTGATTTCTTTAAAGATTTATTAGTGCAATCAGGGCAGGCGCACCAAATATCATTTTCAAATTACAACACGATCAAGTGTAATGCTGCTTTTAGTGGCAGGCGCAACACATTAAGTTCAAATTTCAAGAAAGATCATTGTATGGCTGCTTAAGGCCATTCTTTTTACCATTTTTTGTTCTAGTTGCAAAGAGATAATTTCTTCGAAAACTCTTTTGAATTTAAACTTTACATTAAAAAACTATTTGGATAAGATAGGCATGCTTTTGAACCCTCGGGGAGCTTTTTGTTTCACTGTCTGAAGGTTCTTCCCGAACAAGTGCTACGCGTGAGGGAACCCTTAATTAAGGAAATCATGTCGACGGATGCTGCTATAAAAAATACTCCACTCGAACAGGAACACGTTGCTCTAGGCGGAAAAATGGTTGAATTCGCCGGCTGGAACATGCCGGTCCAGTATGAAGGAATACTTCAGGAATTCGATTACAACCGCAAGACCGTTTCAATCTTTGACTGCTCTCACATGGGTGAATTCCTTTTGGAAGGGGACCTGGAGACCAGCGGTCTCGACCGCATCGTCACGCAGACGCTCAAGGACATGCCGGTTAAAACGTGCAGATACGGCACGACGCTCAATCCTCACGGCGGCACGATTGATGATCTCATCGTCTACAAAATTTCCGATATCAAATGGATGATCGTCGTCAATGCGGCCAATATCGACAAGGACCGCCGCCATTTTCTTGCCAATCTGACAGGGTCGGCCAAATTTCAGGATATTTCCATGCAGACCGCCAAGCTGGATCTGCAGGGGCCGCTGTCGCGTAATGTTCTCCGCCAGCTCGTTCCCGACGTGGAGCGGCTTGAGTATTACTCATTCGATGAATTCGATCTGCTCGGTGAAAAGGTCATCATCAGCCGCACTGGATATACGGGAGAGTTGGGTTACGAAATTTATTATCCGTGGACAAAAGCAAAAGAATTATGGAAAGAAATTCTCAAAAATGATAATGTAAAACCCACTGGCTTGGGAGTTCGTGATGTGTTGAGAATCGAAATGTGTTATCCGCTTTACGGGCACGAACTTGATGAGACAATCTCGCCTCTGGATGCCGGATTAAAGAAATTCGTCGATCTCTCTAAAGATTTTATTGGTAAGGAAGCTCTTCTCAAGCGTGAAGAAGGCGGACTCAAGCGAAGCACGGTGTGTTTTGTCTCCCAGAGCCGCCGCGCACCGAGGGCGCATCACACGCTGTATTCGCCCGACGGGTTTGAGCTTGGTGTGGTAACCAGCGGAACGTTTTCTCCGGCGCTTGGACTCGGCATCGGGATCGGCCTGGTGAGACAGCCGCTCAAGACGGGGGAAGAAATAATTTTTGGAAATCAAAAAAGCAGGAATGTTGCGGCCGTAAGTGCGAGGCCTTTTTACAAGCAGGGCTCATTAAAAAATTAAATGTCGAGCAAAAGGAGTCAAGGAGTAGGCTATGGAAATCATTGAGCACTATCTGTATACCAAAGAACATGAATGGATCAATATCGAGGATAATATCGGCACTATCGGTATTACAGATTACGCGCAATCGGCGCTCGGCGACATCACTTTTGTTGAGCTTCCTCAGCAGGATGCGGATGTCGAACAGTTTGAAGAATTCGTCTCCGTCGAGTCCGTCAAGGCCGCCAGTGATATCTTTTCTCCGATGTCGGGCCGCGTTATCGAAGTCAACGATAAGATCGAGGATAATCCCGGTGTCGTCAATAAATACTGTTATACCAAGGGCTGGATGGTGAAGATCGAAATCACCAGCATGGAAGAGACGTCCAATCTGATGACCGCCGAAGAATACGAAAACTATCTTGAAAGTCTTGATCAATAATTCCGCAAGTAGAAAGTCCTTACGTTGAACCCCTATATTGCCAACACGCCGGAAGAAACACAGGAAATGCTCAAGGTCATCGGAGTGCAGACCATCGATGATCTTTTTGTCGACATTAAGCCCGGACTTCGTCCCAAGTCGTTCAATCTGCCGCCGGGGCTTTGCGAATACGAAGTCGTCAAGCACGTGTCCAAACTCGGGTTGAAAAATAATATTCACCTCATTCCTTTCGTCGGAGGAGGATATTACGATCACTATATTCCGTCGGCCGTCGATGCCCTTATTTCCCGCGGGGAGTTTTATACGGCTTACACACCTTATCAGCCCGAATGTGCTCAGGGCACACTCCAGTCATTATTTGAATTTCAAAGTTCCATCTGCACACTGACCGAAATGGATGTTGCCAATGCTTCTCTTTACGACGGAGGAACGGCGCTCTATGAGGCGATGATGATGGCGATCCGCATCACCGACCGCACTAAAATCATCATTGACGGCGGGGTCAGTCCGATTTACCGTAAAATTTTAAAAACTTATACGAGCCATTTGCATTACGAATTCATTGAAACGCCCGTCGTGCATGGACAGGCCAGCCGCGATGCGATCTTCAAGCATCTCGACGATAAAACGGCGGCCGTCATCCTTCAGAACCCAAACTTCTTTGGTGTCATCGATGACCACGAAGATATCATTGCGAAGATCCATTCCGTCGGCGCGCTTGCGCTGATGAGCGTTTATCCGGTTTCGCTCGGTCTGTTGAAAACTCCCGGCGCCATGGGTGCCGATATCGTCACCGGCGAAGGGCAGTCGCTGGGCCTGCCGCTTAATTTCGGCGGACCCTATCTTGGATTCATGGCCACCCGCAAGAAAAATATCCGCAAAATGCCTGGCCGTATCGTCGGGGAGACGGTCGATACGCAGGGCCGCCGCGCGTTCGTCAATACACTGCAGGCCCGCGAGCAGCATATCCGCCGTGAAAAAGCGACGTCTAATATTTGCACCAATGTTTCATTGTGTGCCGTTCAGTCGGTGATTTACATGTCGATGCTGGGCCGCGAAGGTTTGAAACAATTGGCGCAGCTGAATCTCGATAAGGCTGAGTTTATGCGTCAGGAGCTGGAGAAGATCAAGGGTGTCGAAGTCAAGCGCAGTTCGCCGACATTCAACGAGTTTTCCGTCGTGCTTCCCAAGGATGCTTCTGTTGTCGTCGGCGACATGATCAAAAAAGGATTTGCCGCCGGATTTCCGCTGGGCCGTTATTATCCGGGAATGGAAAAATATCTGCTGGTGGCCGTCACGGAAAAGCGCACAAAGCAGGAGATTTTGGATTACGTTAAGGCATTGAAAGAAGTGCTTGCATAACGTTGTTCGTCGCTCGTTGTTCGTTGATCGTAAAAGCGTGAACAACGATCAACGATTCCCGAACAACGGTTCAGAATAAGGCTTAAATTATGAAATTAATTTTTGAAAAAAGCGTAAAAGGCCGTCGGGGATTCGGTCTTCCGGAATCCGATGTTCCGGTCAAGGCGACGGTTCCGGCTAAGTATGCGCGTACCAACGACGCCGAGCTTCCGGAGGTATCCGAGCTTGATGCGGTGCGCCACTACACGCATCTTTCGCAAAAGAATTTTTCCATCGATACGCAGTTTTATCCGCTCGGTTCCTGCACCATGAAATATAATCCGAAGTTTACGGAAGATCTGGCGCGTATTCCGGCGTTCATGAATCTGCATCCGCTTCTGCCTCAGCTGGCCGGCGGAGAGACACTCACCCAGGGCGCGCTTGAAGTCATGCACGGCCTTGAACAATTGATGTGCGAGATGACCGGTTTCGACGCGTTCACGCTTCAGCCTCTGGCGGGCGCGCACGGCGAGTTGACGGGCATCATGCTCATGGCGGCTTACCACAAGTCCAAGGGCAATAAGAAAAAATACATCATCATTCCCGATTCCGCTCACGGAACTAACCCTGCAAGCGCGGCGATTGCAGGATATGAAACTATTCCCGTTCCGTCAGACAAAGACGGTAATATGGATCTGGCCGCACTCAAGGCCGTGATCACCGATGAGGTGGCGGGGCTTATGATGACGGTGCCGAGCACGCTCGGGCTTTTCGAAAACAATATCGATGAGATCGCCAAGATGATCCATGCCGTCGACGGGATCATGTATTACGACGGTGCCAATTTAAACGCGGTCCTCGGCCGCTGCCGTCCGGGCGACATCGGGTTTGACGTCATGCACATCAATACCCACAAAACATTTACGACTCCTCACGGAGGAGGCGGTCCGGGTGCCGGACCTGTAGGTGTGAATAAAAAGCTGGAGAAATTTTTGCCTGTCTCGCGCGTCGTCAAGAAACAGGACGGAACGTTCGCGCTGTCGTACGATTTCCCGGATACGATCGGATACATTGCACCGTTTTACGGAAATTTCGGTTTGCTTCTGCGCGCATACGGTTACATCTTGATGCTTGGCAAGCAGGGTTTGATCGATACGACCAATCACGCGGTCTTAAACGCCAACTACATCAAAGAACGTCTTAAACCGTATTACAAACTCGCGTATGACCGCATTTGCATGCACGAGAGTGTGTTTTCCGCGTCCCAGCAAGCCGAACGACACGTGCATGCGATTGATCTCGCCAAATATCTGATCGACCAGGGCGTTCATCCTCCGACGGTGTATTTTCCTTTAAGCGTTCCCGAGGCGATCATGATCGAACCCACCGAATCCGAATCCAAGCCGGTCATGGATCTGTTCATCGACATGATGATCGAGGCCGATCGTCTGACGCATGACCAGGCCGCGTCGTTCAAAGAATTTCCAAAGACCATGCCGATCACCCGTCCGGATGAAGTCAAGGCCGCGCGGGACATCAAGACCAGCTACTTTCTAAAAAGTTGATGGTCGATAGTGGATGGCAGATGGTAACCATCAGCTATTAACCATCACCCATCAACAGCCTAATATGATCCTCAAAGATATTTCTCTCGATTCGCCGGAAGCAAACATACTTCTGGATGAAGCTTTATTTGTTTCCGCTGAAAAATTTTCCGGCGGGGAAGTGCTGCGCTTCTGGGAAAGCCCAAAACCGTTTGTGGTGCTCGGGCGCATAGGCAAGGCCGGGGAAGACGTTAATGCGGCGGCGGTCAGAAAAGACAATATTCCTGTTCTCCGACGGACATCGGGCGGCGGAACGGTTGTTCAGGGGCCGGGTTGTTTGAATTACACGCTGGTGCTGGATAAAGACAGGAACCCGGCGGTTAATGATCTGCGGCGGTCGTATCAATGGATTTCCGACAGGATCATCGATGCCCTGAGCCGGCAAGGTATCGAGGCGGTTTTTCGTCCCATCTCGGACATCGCGCTCGCTTCCGGTGAAAAAAAATTTTCAGGCAACGCCCAGCGCCGGGGTAAACAATTTATCCTTCATCACGGCACGGTCCTTTATGATTTTGATCTCCGCCTGATTTCAAAATATCTTCAGATGCCCAAGGACATCCCCGAATACCGCCGTGAACGCAAACACGATGATTTTGTCGCCAATATTCCCGTCAACCCGCAATTATTCAAACAGGCACTGACTGAGAGTTTCTCAGCGCGCGCCTCAGACCCTGTCCTGACAGTCAAAGAACGAGAGTTGATCGTTTCTTTGGGAGAGAAGGGGATGATTTCGGTTGATCTTGATCTCTCATGATTTGAATATGTTCCTTCCTTGTGCATTTTTTATTTGAAATGTTTTGACACAGCCATTCTGCTACCTATAATCAATTCATAATAACTAATTAATACTATATGACCTTCCTTTCCAAATACATTTTCGCCGTTCTGTTTGTTTCCCTGCTTACGTTTTCTATCTCTGCCTGTTCCGCTTCCAAAGCTTCGCTTGAAACCGATACTCTAAGGGCCAAAGGTGACGACAGCCAGGAATACATGGCTTACTTCGAACAGGTCTATAAAGTCATGCGTGAAAATTATTATGAAACGGTCAAGCGGGAAGATTACGACCGCTTTATCGCAACTTTTAACGAAAAAATTCTTCCCCAGCTCAAGACTGAAAAAAAGAGCAGCGACTATGTGCGCTGGCGAAGCGCCGCTTTTCTTGTCGATTTTTTAAAGACCAAAGAAGATGTTTTCTCTGGGCTGTATCCGCCAAAATTCGCCAAGGAATATGCCCAGGATGCGCTGGGAGAGAGGATTGATCTCGGTATCGACGGTGAAAAGAAGGATGCCGGATTTTTAGTCAATCATGTGGAGCCCCGTTCCGATGCGTATGCGCTGGGACTGCGGGAAGGGGACATCCTTTTGAAGATCGGCGCCCAGGATATCGGCGGGCTTGATGAAAAGGCCATTCAAGATAAACTCAATCCGTTAAAGGGTGCCGGCGTCAAGATTGTTTACATCAGTTATGAGGACCGCGCGCAGAAAACGATTGAGCCGGTCAGTAAAGAATATTATAAGCAGACAGTTTTTATGAAAGATGTTCCAATTCCAGGCATTTTCTGTCTCGAGATACCAAAATTTAACAGGATGACGGGTGAAGATCTTCTGAGGTTTTTAGTTTACGTCAAAGAACGGAATCCTCAGGGACTGATCTTGGACTTGCGCGGCAATCCGGGCGGTCCTCCTTTGGCGGCCCGTGAGATTTCCGCTTTTTTTCTCAAAGGCGAGGACCAATTCGCATATTTTCAGAAAAAAGGCCAGGACAAGGCTGAACTTGATGTTCCCGTTATCCCCGAAGAATACAAATTCAACGGACCTGTCGTCATTTTAGTCAACAAAGAAAGCGGCAGCGCCGCCGAATTGTTTTCCGGCGTTATGCAACAAAAAGGCCGCGCGGTTTTGATGGGGGATAATACTTCCGGCCAGGTAATGCTCAAAAGCATGTTCGACCTCGATGACAAGGCCATGCTGCTTTTGATTACATCCCGCGGGCATTATTCCGACGGAAGGACGTTCAGTTTCAACGGGCTTGATCCCGACAACAAGGTCACTGCCGAATATCAGCCCGATCTGATCAAGATCGCGGCCATTTATCTTTACAAAGTCTCGACGGGAGAGATCAAAATTTGATATAGGCGCCTATGAACTTCGGGATCGTTTTCGTAGTCTTTGTGCTGCAGGTGGTTTTAGCTCTGATTGTCGTCGCTGTATTGAAAGTTTTTCTGGGCAAAGAACTAATTAAAGTCGCGCTCGAACGGTTTGAAACCCTGAAATTGCAGGAAGATATCGCCCAGATTAAAGAGATTTCCGTTTTTAGCCATTCTCCGCTCGAGTCTGACATTCAAACACGCATCAAGACCGTTGCGGCCGGTAAGTTTAAGGGAATTCCATTGAATCTTGCGGTCAACAGCGCGCTTGAAGGCGGGATGGTGATCATGGTCGGCTCGACCGTAATCGACTGCAGTTCCAAAACCCGTTTAAGTAGTTTATGGGGAGGACAATGATCGAAGGCATTGACGTCAAGACATTCATCCCGGCTGTAGAGCGGGATCCTGCAGTCCTCGGCGGTAAAAACGCCCCGCGCATTCTCATTATTGTTCCCGCCTATAACGAACAAGCCAACATTCGAAAGACCCTTAATGAAATAGGGGCCTTGTCTATCCATGTCGATGCTGTTGTGATCGACGACGGTTCGATTGATGCGACGGCGCATGAAGCCAGGTCGGCGGGCGCCCGTGTCATCTCTCTGCCGTTTAATCTCGGCATCGGCGGAGCGGTCCAAACCGGATTTCAATACGCTCACGACAATAATTATGATATCGCGGTGCAGGTCGACGGGGACGGACAGCACGACGTCGCTTATTTGAGTAAAATACTCACGCCGGTTGTCAACGGCGAGGCGGACATGTCCGTCGGCAGCCGCTTTATGCCCAATCAGGAAAAAGGATATATGTCCTCGTTCACCCGTCGGATAGGCATCGGTTTTTTTGTCTCTTTGATCGGAATTCTGACGGGATGTCACATTTATGATCCGACGTCCGGCTTCCGTGCGTACAATAAAAAAATGATCAGGCTGTTCGCCAGGCATTACCCTCATGATTTTCCGGAACCCGAGGCGATCGTGCTTGCGCGAAAGATCAATGCGACCATCAAAGAGCTTCCCGTTGTCATGCGAAAAAGACAGGGAGGGGCCAGTTCCATCCGTTATTTCAAAAGCATGTATTATATGATGAAGGTGACTTTCGCGATTCTGCTGGATATGCTCAAAAGCCGAAAGATGACGGCCCGGTATGGGGATTAAGTGGATCGCATTCATCCTGTCGCTGAGTATTTTTTTGTTTATCATCGAGCTTGTCCGTCGGGAAAAGCTTACATTTAAGTATGCGGTCGGCTGGATGGCCGCAGCGGCGCTCGCCGTATTTTTTTCCGTCTTCAATCAATTGTTGTTCGCCATCGCCCGTTTCTGCGGGTTTGAACTTCCCAGCAATTTTATTTTCTTCGCACTCTTGTGCACGTTTGTTGTTCTCGGACTTTTGTTGACCGTATTTCTCTGTCAGCAGAACAACCGCAATGACAAGATGGCCAAGAAAATCGGCATACTGGAGCTCGAACTGCGCGAATTAAGAAAAGAAATTTCCCAAAAAGGTTAATTCGCAATAATCGCTTATGGACCTTCCTTCAGTGAGCGTTGTTGTTCCCGCCTATAACGCACAGCAAACCATCAGTCATGCCATTCAGTCTCTCGTCTCGCAGTCATACACGGGTGATATCGAAATTTTAATCGTCGACGACGGATCTACGGATAAAACACAGCAGATCGTCAGATCTTTTCGTGAAGTCCGCTATGTCCGTCAGGAAAATGCCGGTCCGGCGGCGGCGCGCAACCGCGGTGCGTCAGACTCCAAAGGAGAGATTATATTGTTTACGGATTCCGACTGCATCCCTCACCGCGACTGGGTCGAGAAGATTGTAGGCGGATTTTCTTCCGACGGGACGGGCGCCGTGTGCGGCAGTTACGGAATAGCGAACCCCGAGAACATTCTGGCGCGGTGCATTCATCAGGAGATAATGTTCCGTCACCGATTCTTGATGCCGTCCTATCCTAAGGCCTTCGGCAGTTACAATGTCGCTGTCCGACGGGCGGTGTTCTTTGGGGTCGGAGGCTTCGATGAGACTTACCGTCGGGCAAGCGGGGAGGACAACGACTTGAGTTACAGGATCATCAAGTCCGGCAGGCGTATTTTCTTCGTCAAGGATGCGCTTGTCGATCATTATCACACGACGAGAGCCGGCAAATATCTTTCGGAACAATTCCGTCACGGATTTTGGCGGGCTAAGATGTATTTTGATCATCCGGGCATGGCCAGGGGGGATGATTACACGTTCTGGAAAGATATCGTTGAAGTGCCGCTTGTCGGTTTTTCGTGCGTTGTTTTTCTTTTTGCTTTGGCAGGTTTGACTTCATTGGGTTTTCTTTTTCTGTTCATCATTATTCCGTTTTTGGTTTTTGAAATTTATTTCGCAAGTGTGATGTGCGGCGGAATTAATTCGAATTTTTATTTTGGTTTTATTATGTTTTTTCGCGCGTTCGCGCGATGTTTCGGTTTGTCGACGGGGATTTTTAATTTTATGATAATAAAAATTAAAAAAAGAGAGGAAAAAAAACCAAAATAACCTTGAATGCGAAAGTTGCTATGTTAATATGAAAATAAATTAATGGGGCAAAGTGCACAAAGCTATTGAATCATTAAGATTTAGGATTGTTACGGTTAAAACATGTCTTATCATAAACTACTAGGTTTTGACAAAGAGCCGTTTTCAACCAGCCCGGATCCCGAGTTCTTGCATCTCACAAGAGAGCACGAAATCGCTTTGACAAATGTCCTTATCGAATTGCGTTTGCGCCGCGGGCTTATGGTTGTCTTTGGAGACATCGGCACCGGAAAAACAACCCTGTCGCGCAGACTTGTTCAGGAGTTGCGACAAAGACATGACATCCTGTTTCATATGATCCTCAACCCCTCTTTTGTTTCGGAAGAACAGCTCTTGACCTCGCTGATCCGTAATTTCAATATCCCTCAGTCCGCGCGTTTGACACAGTCGACACCCGAACTCATGGAACTTCGCGACATCGTTGAACGTTTTTTGATCCACAAAACCGTCCAGGAAAAGAAAACCGTGGTGCTTATCATCGATGAGGCCCAAAAACTCAGCGAAGAAATACTCGAATCCCTGCGTTTGCTGCTGAATTTTGAGACCAACCAGTACAAACTCATCCAGCTGGTTCTTTTGGGGCAGATGGAGCTTTATCCCAAAGTCGCATCCATGGCCAATTTCATGGACCGCATCAGTTTCAAGTACACGTTACATCCTTTAAGCCTTGAAGACACCAAATTGATGATCGAATTCCGCCTTCAAAAAGCCTGTTCCAGTACAACACCCAAAATTTTTCTTGATGAGGCGATCCAGGAAATTTACAACGTCACCGGGGGATATCCCCGTCGGATAAACATGCTGTGTCATCAAATTCTTAAAGAACTTGTTGTCGAAAACCAAAAAATCGTAGACCGTGAGTTTGTCCGTAACTTGCTCGCCCGTCCCTATGGTGTTCGGCGTACGGATCCGGACGGCGTCTGGAATCAGCCCTCCCTCACGGGCGGTCAATCGATGATCGGTTAGGAACCAAGCGAATGGCTAAAGAAACGGCAGAACAAAAACTTTTGAAAATCCTCGAGGCTTCGGGGAAGGCTCCTACGTCCACAGGCGGCGCATCGGTAAAGGTCAAGGCTCCGCAACGTCAGTTTGCATTTTCCGTCCAGATGCTCAACGGTATTTTGGTTTTGGCGATCGTAGTGTGCCTGGCCGTACTGGGATATGAAATCAACTCGGGAAATCAGTTGTTGCACAAACAGGTTGATTTCGATTTAAGCGCTGTCGGAGCTTCTTCAGGCGATGTCGAACTTCCCAAACCTCATGACATTTCGTATTACGCCCAGAAGATCGGCACACGGAATATTTTCAAGCCGTACGAGAAGGAGCAGTCGGACAAGGTCAGCGTCGCATCCAAGCCGAATTTAACCAAGAAACTGTCGAAATACAAGCTGGTGGGTGTGGCTTGGCTTGATTTACCAGAATCAGCTTCCGTCATGGTTGAGGACACAACCACTGGCATGACCTATTTTATTCGTGAAGGGGAAAAATTAGACGACGTAACCATCAAAACCATCTACACCGACCGCGCGGTTTTTGGTTACGAAAACGAGGAGATCACAATTAAGCTATGAGAACACATACCTTCAAACTCAAAATTTTGTTTTTGACGGTGCTCTACATCGCCGCGCCTGTTTTGATGCTCGGCATCGCGAGAGCACAGGACGCGGATGCGCAGAAACCGCAGCCGATCATCCTGACGGAACCCAAGGAACCTCTTGAAGACCGTCTGGCGCGCAAAATCACTCTCGATGTGCGCGACATGAACATCGTTGACATCCTCAAATTTCTTGCGGTCAAGGGGGACTTCAACGTTGTCATCAGCCCGACGGTGGAAGGAAAGACCACAGTGCTGCTCCACAACGTCGGCATCAAGGATGCTCTGGATATCGTTGTGATCTCCAACAAACTGGCATACCACATCGATAACGACATCGTTCAGCTGATGACCTCCGCCGAATTCGAATCGATTTATGGAAAAAAGTTCAGCGACAAAACCTCAGTTTCCGTCATCCATCTTCAATATTCAAAACCCAGCTACGTTTTAGCCGCACTCGACAACATGAAGACAAACATCGGCAAGATCATCATCGATGAAGATACAGGTTCCGTAGTTTTGATCGATACTCCGCAGTCCATCGAACAGATGAAGGCCGCCATTACCCAACTGGAAAAACCGCTAGAAACCATGATGTATGTTCTTAAATATGCCAAAGCCGATGTCATCGCCGAGAAATTACGATCACGCATCGATGCCAAGGCCGTCGGTTCCGTCACCGCCGATGAGCGCACAAATCAGCTGATGGTCCGCGTGTTCCCTGAACGCCGCAAGGAAGTTGAAAAGATCATCGCCGAACTCGACACTCCGACCAAGGAAGTTTTGATCGTTGCGCGTATTCTGCAAGTCGTTATGAAGCCCAACTACGATGTCGGTGTTGACTGGACGCTTAACTTCCAGAGCAGCAATGATCCTACATTAAGGAAGATCAGCTTCACCAACCTATACATGAATGAAGGCGGTCTTTCCACCTCGGATAATCTGAAAAATCTTTACGGCAAGATCGGCGTCGGGGATTTCTCGTCGGATGAATTCTCAACAGCCATCAGGGCCCTGCAGCAGGTGAGCGATACGAAGATCCTTTCCAATCCGCAGATCCTGGTCACTAATAATGAAGAAGCCAAGATCCATATCGGTGACACTGTTCCCTATATTATTTCAACCGTCAACGGTACCGGTGACAACGCGATCACCAGCGAAGACGTGCGCTTCATCGACGTCGGTCTGAAGTTGAACGTGACGCCGACCATCAACGACGACGGTGTGGTTACGATGCGCCTGCGACCGGAAATTTCAAACGTCGTCGGTCGTCTCGAGTCCAGCAAGGGTGGTATCCCGCAGGTCAACAAAACCGAAGTCCAGACAACTCTTATGGTCAAGGACGGTCAGACGATCGTCATGGCCGGTCTTCGTAAAGAAGACAAGTCGCATGTTAAAAAAGGCCTGCCGGTTTTGATGAACGTTCCGTATCTCGAGAAATTATTCAGCCGTACAACCGATTCGATCGAATCGACGGAAGTCATCATCCTGATCACGCCGCACATCATTACGGCGGACGATACATATTTAAAAGAACGGGGCACGATCAAGCCTCCGAAATCATACAAATAAATGGCCAATGTCCATTAACCAGACAAATAAATTGGAGAAAACAATGTTCATCAAAACCAAAAATATGTTCAAGCTAAAAGGCTTTATGCTTGGCTTGTCTGCGCTTTTGGCGGGAGGCCTGATTTCAGGATTGGCCGTCAGCGTCCGTGCTCAGGAGGGCGGTCAAGCGGGATCGGAGCGCGAACAGTTCATCAAAGAGATCCGCCGCGTCGAGAATCTGAACAAAAAATACACCCAGGAAATTTCCGACGTCAAGCAGACCATGACCCAGCAGCAGGAAGATTTCAACAAGCGCGTGAACCAGCTGGAAGAAAAATTAAACAAGAACGCTGAGGCCCCCAAAGCAAAGCCCGCTGATCCTGCCCAGGCCATCAGCGCTCAGATGGAAGAAAAAACCTACGACATTCTTTCGCACGGCGCCGAAATGGATCCGAACGATGAAGCATTTAAAGATGAATTGGCCAAAGCTCATTACAACATGGGCAACATTTTCTTTCAGCGCGGCGAATACCAGCGCGCCGTTGTTGAATATTATCAGGCCGTGGATTTAAGCCCGTATGACGCCGATATTCATTTCAATCTCGCGTTCATCAGCGGTGAATATTTGAAAGATCAGGAAACATCACTCAAGCATTATCAGTGGTACCTGTATTTAAGACCGGACGCCGACGACATCGATCTGGTAAAGGAAAAAATGGCTGCTGCGAAGCTTTCCATCCGCGCCCGTATCGATTCTCCGCTAGACAAGGACAAAGGTTACGAAAACGTTATCCGATAAGGTCTTTGTGAACATTTTGGTTTTAAATAGAGGTTATATGAAGATTTTTTGGGCAAGGGTGTGCGGTCTGGCATTGGGAGCGATACTGGCTGCCGGCATGTCACCTGCTTGGGCAAGTAATTTGTCCGTAAGCAATGTTGATTTGGGTTCGCGTGATATCAATGCCAACACGGTTGCCGTGAAGTTCGATGTCAGCCTGGATTATTCATGGCGGAATAAGATCAATCACGATGCGGTGTGGCTGACCGTCCGTCTTTACAATCCTAACGGCGTTCCCACTCATAAAAAGCTTTGCAGTCTGTCTGCTTCCGGCATCACACCGACGGGATTCTCCGCCGGCACGGCAAGCGATGTTGAACTTTATGTCCCTCAGGATAAAGCGGGAGCTTTCCTGCGCCGTTCCGAGAACGCCTCGCCCGGAACTGTCTCTTCACAAAACGTTCAGCTTGTGCTTGATTATTCCAGCTGCGGTTTCTCGGCCGACGATGAGATCATGGCCAGCGTTTTGGGGATAGAAATGGTTTTTATTCCTCAAGGCGCTTTCTATGCCGGTGATAACGATCACAGCGTTGCCTCACTGGATCAGGGTTCTTCCGACAGCGATGCCTGGTACATCAACAGCGAATCTGCCATCTCCGTATCCAATACGGTCAGCAACGGTTTTCGTTATGTATCCGCCAATAATCCTTCAGAGGCCGCGACCGGAGCTTCCTTTAATATATCGGCTGATTTCCCCAAAGGTTTCCAGGCATTTTATATCATGAAGTATGAAGTCACGGAAGGGCAGTGGCTTGAGTTCATCAATTCTCTGCCGAGCGCAGCCGCAAGAGCTCATCACGATTTGACCGACAATGCCCATAAAAATTCCGACACCGTCGTTGCCCGTAACACGATCGGTTGTTCAGGAGCACCGCTGGCCTGTTCATCATTGCGTCCCGCCCGCTCCGCCAGTTATTTAAGCTGGACAGATTTGGCGGCGTTTCTCGACTGGGCGGCGCTGAGACCGATTTCCGAACTTGAATATGAAAAGGCAGCGCGCGGTCCGGTTCTCCCGATCGACGGGGAATATGCCTGGGGATCAACGGATATCAAGGCTGTTACCGCTCTTTCTTCCGGAGATGAAGACGGTACGGAAACAATTGCAACCAGCGGAGCCAATGCCAATTTCGATAATACGACATTAAGCGGCGGCGATTCTGCACAGGGCGCCGAGAATCAGCACGGCCCGTTACTCGGCGGCATTTTTGCAAACAATTCAGCAACACGTGAAAATTCGGGCGCGGCTTATTACGGCGTCATGGAACTTTCCGGCAATTTGAAAGAATGGACCGTGACGATCGGCAATGCTTCCGGACGCAATTTCACGGCCGAAAACGGCAACGGAATTTTATCCACGGATGCGGGTTATGAAGGATACGCGGACGTCGCCGGCTGGCCCGGATTGAATTCGGTCGCAACCCGCGGCGTCACCGACGCTGCCGGTTCCGGTCTTCGCGGCGGATCATGGGCCGATGCATCCGATCTTCTTCGTATTTCGGACCGTTCCCAGGCGGCACTTGAAACGGCACAGGCAACAAATACATATGGTGGACGGGGAGCTCGTACATATGACGGTGAATAAGTTAAACAAAACTTGCGGTTTTTCTGTTTCTCGACGGGTAAACGCTTTCTTGGGCGTGCTCTTCGCTGCGTTTGTTTTATCACCCATGGCATCGGCCAACAATTTGAAGCTGAGCAACCTTAATGTCGCATCGACAGACATAGCATCAAACACAATGTCCTTTACATTCGATATGAGTCAGGACAATTCCTGGCGCAATACAACGAACAATGATGCGGCATGGATTTTCATGAAGTATTCCACCGACGGGGGTGTCACATGGCACCATGCCAGCATGGCTTCCAACGGAACGAACCCTATCGGTTTCTCGACTCCCGCTGATTTTGAAGTGATTGTTCCGATCGACCAGAGAGGATTTTTCCTTCAGAGAACAAATTTCGGCGCGGGCAGCATTGCCGCCGAGGGTGTTAAATTTGTCTGGAATTACGGACAGGACGGTGTCAGCGACGCGGTCGCCAAGGCCTCGAACACGGTCACTAAAGTTTTCGGACTCGAAATGGTGTACATCGCCGAAGGCGCGTTTTATGCCGGAGACGGAAACAGCGCATCTGAATATCGTTTAAAGCAGGGTTCCGCGGACAATGATCCGTGGTATGTGATCAGCGAAAACCCGATTACGACGACCAACAGCCCGGCGGACGGTTTCTATTACACCTCGACCGGCGCGAGCGGAGAGAACAGTTCCGGCGATGCGTTTCTGGTTCCGGCTTCTTTCCCGAAGGGTTTCAAATCATTTTATCTGATGAAATATGAACTGACAGAAGGCGAATGGGTGGGCTTCTTTAATACATTGACTCCTTCGCAAAAAACCAGCCGCGACATCACGGCGGCCGCAATCGGCGGAAAGAATTCTGACGGTGTCGTCAACCGCAATACCATTAGCTGGGATGCGACGCATCCGACGTACAATGCCACGACATCACGTCCTTCGCGTCCGCTCACATATGCCGGCTGGCCCGACATCGCCGCTTACGCCGATTGGGCAGGTCTTCGTCCGATGACGGAACTCGAATATGAAAAAGCCGCCCGCGGCAAGGACATTTCCGTAACTGCCGATGAATTTGCCTGGGGCGATGCAACCTCTCGCGTTCCAGCCGGCGGACAGATCACCCCGGCCAATGCCGATGAAGACGGAACAGAATCCTTAATGGACAGCGCCACGAATTTGAACCGCAATAATTTAGGATGGACCTCCGGTGACGGCCGTGCCGGCGGATCCGCCGACAATCAAAAGGGACCTCTGCGCGCCGGTATTTTTGCCGACGGCACCGACAATCGAGTTACAAGCGGAGCCGGTTATTACGGGAATCTTGAACTTTCCGGAAATCTTTCTGAACCTGTGGTCACTCTAGGTCGTACGCAGGGACGTCAATTTTTAGGAACGAATGGTGATGGCGAACTGTCGACCGTCAGCGGTTATGAAGGCAACGCAACAAATCCTGATTGGCCTGGCATCAACACCAATGTTGTGTACGGCGTCAATGGCACCGTCGGGATCGGGTATAAGGGGGGCGATTACGCCTCGAGCAGTGTCCGGCATTTTCAGATTTCATCCAGGACATATGCTGTCAAAGATCCGGACAGTCAGGGTTTTTATCAGAGATACGATGCCAATTACGGTGTAGTGACCGGCGGAAGGCTTGCCCGTACGGCCCCGTAAGATTTAATAATTCGTAATCCTAATTCCATATCGCATGACGAATAACAAAGAATCAAATAAACGTTTCAGCATCCAAAGATGGGTGGCCATTTTCTTCCTGTGCCTGCTCATCGGCGGGCTCTCCGTCCAGTCAGCGTATTCTCAATACGCCGGCGGCAACCAGGGCGGATCCGCTGAAACCTCTTTGGGAAGCGATATCTATGCCGGCGGTCCGCAGTCCGGCAATGGCGCCGCATCGTCTTCTTCCAGCGAATCGTTATCGCACGGCGCCGCTTCGAAGCTCGTGTTCACGGTTTCTCCGTCATCCGCCAAACACTTCAAAAAATTCGAACGTCAGCCCATCGTTTCTGTGCAGGACGCCGACGGCAATATCGTCAGCAGCGACAACACGACTCAGGTCACTGTGAACATTGGAAACAACCCCGGAGCCGGCGCGCTGGAAGGTGAAACAACAGTGACGGTCGTCAACGGTTTGGCGAAATTCACCAACCTTGGAATCACGAACGCGGGCAACATGTATACATTGGTTGCCGGCGCGACAGGATTGCAGAGCGCCACCTCGGATGCCTTTGACATGTTCCCTGGTACCGGTGTTAAGGCAACCGCCGCCTGGAACAACAGCACTGCGGATTTCACTGTGTACACCTGGATCGAATCCGACAATGACCGTGTCACCTTGACCAGCGGCGACACCTGCGAAAACACATATGTATATAAGGTAGACGGCACCAACGAAACCATCCTCACCATGACCAGAGACTTGACCAACAACTGGTGCAAGTCGACCGCATGGGTTCCTTCCACAACTTCCAATTCCTTCTTTGCCCAGGTAACCATCCAGCAAGGCGCCACATCATATGAAACATATACGCCTTTGGATCTCATCAAGCCCACGGTTGAAGGCATCCGCGGACAAACGGACACCATTAACTGGCAGGACATCGGCGTCATCAAAGGCAAGACAGATACCATCAACTGGAGCGACATCTCCGCGATCAAAACTCAGACCGACACCATCAACTGGCTGGATATTTCCGTCCTCAAGAGCAACATCAGCACAATCAAAGGCGTGACCGACAGCCAGGCCAACATCAACTGGACCGACGTTGAAACCATGTCCAAGCGCGCCATTAACTGGTCGGATGTTTCATCGTTGAGCAATGCCGGAGTCAACTGGACTGATGTGTATACAATGACAACCCGCGGCGTCAACTGGGACGGTATCAATTCATTCACCAATGCAGGCATCAACTGGAACGATGTCGGTGTTCTTACCAAATCGGGAATCAACTGGCTGGATTTAACGACATTGTCCAAAGCAGGTGTGAACTGGTCAGCGTTAAACACAATGACGAGTGCCGGGGTTAACTGGTCGGATTTTGCGGTCTTAAGCAAGACAGGTGTCAACTGGTCAAGCATCGGAGTCCTTGCAGACGCGGGCATCAATTGGACTGATATCAACTATATGTCGAAGGCGCATGTTAATTGGTATGACATCGCCGTCATGAGCGGCGCGCGCGTCAACTGGAGCGAGCAGATCAACTGGTACAGCCTCGCCGAATTGACGACAGCGAATGTAAACTGGTCCGATTTGACTGTGATGTCCAACAAAGGCATTAACTGGTCCGACATCGATGTCCTGAGCAAGAAAAATATCAACTGGAACGATATTTCTCTTTTCACTAAAGCAGGCGTCAACTGGAATGACATCGGAGCGTTGAGTAAAGCGGGTGTGAACTGGTCGGATCTTAATGCCCTGAGCACGGCCGGCGTCAACTGGACCGGCATCACTTCTTTGAGTCAAGCCGGCGTCAACTGGGCTGGCATCAACTCGCTGAGCCAGGCCGGCGTCAATTGGTCTTCGCTTTCCGCGCTGAGCAGTTCGGGCGTGAACTGGTCTGATCTTAATGCTCTGAGCACTGCGGGCGTTAACTGGGCTAATATCGGAACCATGTCGGTCTCCGGTGTCAACTGGTCGGATTTAAATACGTTAACCAGAGTTGGGATCAACTGGTCGAATATTCAGACATTATCGCACTCCGGTGTGAACTGGTCAGACTTGAACACATTAACCAGAGCCGGGGTTAACTGGTCGAATATCGGAACCATGTCGCTGTCCGGTGTCAAT
>JAGNTT010000107.1 GCA_017987425.1 Candidatus Omnitrophota bacterium | reverse complement strand
AAAGGATTGTACCACTTTCCGACGGATATCGGTTATAAACAAAAAATCCCCGCAGCTTATTGAGTTGCAGGGATTACGAGGGTTATATGAACAGAACAGGCTCTCGACTCCGTCACCAGGAGCCGAGAGCCTTTCCAATACGCAGGCCTAACTGCTATTTTCCGGCGTGCAACCCTTCGAGACTAGGACCAATTGTTACAAGCCTTGCTCCTTCGGGCGTATCGGCAAAATTTTTGAAATTATCGATAAACATCCGGGCCAGCTTAAAGGCCGTCTGATCATAAGCATTTTTATCAGCCCAAAGATTACGCGGATTAAGAATATTCGGATCTACACCTTTTACCTCTTTGGGAATCTGCAAATTAAAGATCGGCAGCGTTTCAAAATTTGCCTGATCAAGACTTCCGTCAAAAATCGCATCAATGACCACCCTGTTATCATGAAGCGCAATACGATGTCCCACGCCATATGGACCGGCAATCCAGCCGGTATTAATTAAATATGCTGATGCCTGATGCTTTTCCATCTTTTCAGCAAGGATCCTGGCGTATGTGATGGGGGGAACTGTCAAAAACGCTTTACCGAAACACGCCGAGAATGTCGCCTGCGGTTCCTTAACTCCCAGCTCCGTACCGGCGACTTTGGCCGTGTATCCGCTCAAATAATGGTACATGGCCTGTTCCTTGGTCAATTTGGCGACCGGCGGAAGGACGCCGTACGCATCGCATGTCAAAAAAATGATCTTGGACGGATGCCGGCCTTGGGAGACAGGCTTGACAATATTTTCAATATGATTTAACGGATAAGAAACGCGCGTATTTTCCGTCTTTTTTGAAGACTGATATTCAACAATGCCGTCGACATCGACAACAACATTTTCCAAGAGGGCGTCCCGGCGAATGGCACGGAAAATATCGGGCTCGCGCTCCACGGTCAAACCTATACATTTGGCATAACAGCCGCCTTCAAAGTTAAACACGCCTTCATTGTCCCAACCATGCTCATCGTCGCCGATCAGAGCGCGGTGGGGATCTGTGGACAGCGTTGTCTTGCCGGTTCCCGACAGCCCAAAGAATAACGCCGTGTCTCCGGTTTGACCCCGATTGGCCGAGCAATGAAAAGCGCCGATTCCTTGAAGAGGCAAAAAGTAATTCATGACCGAGAAGATGCCCTTTTTAATTTCTCCGCCATACCACGTGCCGCCGATGACCGTCATACGCTCTGTCATGTTAAAAGCCACAAAAACTTCACTGTTCAATCCCCACTTTGCAAAATCCTGGCAGGTAGTTTTACAAGCATTGAGGATCGTCCAATCAGGCTTAAAATTTGCCAGCTCTTGTTCTGAAGGACGAATAAACATGTTCTTGAAAAAATGCGCCATCCAGGCAACTTCAGTCACCAGCCTGACAGACAACCGTGTCTGCACATTGGCTCCGCAAAAACCATCGATCACATACAACGTTTTGCCATTCAATTGCACGGCGACCAGCTCTTTTAAATGAGCCCAGGCTTCCTTGGTCAATGGCTTATTGTCAGAACCCGAAGATTTCCCGTTTGCCCACCAAACGGTATCTTTGGTAAGCGCATCAAGGACAATATATTTATCTTTAGGAGAACGTCCCGTGAATCGCCCCGTGTCGACCGCTACGGCACCCGATTTTGTCAAAATGCCCCGCTCATTATCGGGAAGCAGATAATTGGTTTCCTTTAGAAAAAGCTCATCATAGGACGGATTATGCACTATAGTCCGCGGCTTAATACCTTCAATAAGTAAGTTATTGTCCATGTTTTTTCCTTTCACAAAGCTACGTTGAAAGCACCAAATCTCTAATATAAGTTTAGAGCTTTTTTGGGGAAACATACATACGCTCTTACCCCCACTAACCTAGGTATAAATACCTAAGGCCGCGACCAAAGAGCGAAGAATAAACGGTAAAGCTCCACACAGACAAGCAAAAAGGAATAGCGCAGGACTCATTCTTTATCTTCACGCTTGGCGGCGGCAGCAATGCATATAGCGCCTCATGGAAGCACTGGAAGGACTTCTTAAAAAGAAGAATGTCTGATCCTCCTGTGTGACTGAAATACACACTGGAGAACAAATTGTTCAGGAAAAAACCTGCTGAGCCAATATATGACACGATTAGTTATGCCCGGGATAACCAAGGGCCTTTTCTGAAGAATGCCATGAAATACTTCCCGGGCGATCTTTTGCGGGGAGGGCAGACGACACTCTTCCTTTAAGTTTCTCTTATGGCTAAACGTTGTTTGCTGAAAACCGCTTTTAAAAGGACCTGGGCATACCGCTGTAATCTTAACGGGAGACCCTTTGATCTCAAAGGACAATGCTTTCGTGAAAGACAACAGGTCCGCTTTGGCGGCGAAGTAATTGGCCATCAGCGGCCCTGGAAAAAATGCGCCCAACGAAGATACGTTAACCAAATGGCCTTTTCGACCATCCAGCATAGAGGGTAAAAAAAGTCTGGTCAGGTGAATTGCCGACAGGACATTGACCTGATACATCTGGGCAATCTTTGTAAAATCAGAATCCAGAAATTCACCGTACACCCCGAAGCCGGCATTGTTGACCAGAACGTCGACCATTAAATTTTCAGCACGCACATATTCATAAATTTCATTTGGCGTCTCCGGACGGCTCAAATCGGCTTCTATAACCCAGACCCTTGACAGCGACACACTACTGATTTCTTCCTTAAGCCGATGCAGCTTTTCCCTGTTCCGTGCGACCAATATCAGATTATCATCTTGTTGAGCGAAAAGCCTGACCAGCTCCCGGCCTAGTCCGCTGGATGCCCCAGTGATCAAAACCGTATTCATATATCACACCAATCCTATCTGCTGAGAAACAATCCCCATCATGTGCGAATAAGTCTTAATGTTCCTGATTCCGCATTCCTGAAGAACCGCCTTCAATCCTTCCGCGGAAGGAAAGAACTTGTTTGACTCGGGAAGATATTTAAAAGAATTGAATTCACCGCGGTGAAATACATGCCGACCGAGGAACGGCATGATATTCTCAAAATAAATATTGTAGATCATCGTGTTAAAAAAACCTTCCGGCTTACCCAAATCGACAATAATAATGTGGCCGTCGGTTTTCGTTATCCGTTTCATTTCCATAATTCCCCGGCGAAAATCAGTCAGATTGCGTAACCCGTAGCTCATCATGCTGACGTCAAACATATGGTCTTCATATGGAAGGGCCATAGCGTCGCCCAGCCTGAATTCGATATTGGACTGACTCTTTGCTTTCTCTCTCGCGATCTCGAGCATCTTTTCAGCAACGTCCACACCGATGACATGACTGTGAGGAAACATTTGTGCCGTCAAGATGGCCATATCTCCGCTTCCGGTACAGATGTCGAGCACCAAATCTCCGTCACTAATGGGTGAACGCCGGATAACCTCACTTTTATAACGCTTCTGCATCCCGAGTGTGATCACCTCATTCAAATAATCGTACCTTGGAGCCAGATGATTGAAAAACTTGCGATTATAATCCGCCCATTGATTGGCAGAAAAATACTCATTAAAGCCGACTTTTTTAATGAGGACATCTTTTGATTCATTGGCAGAGCTCATGGTTCACTCCTCCGTTCCATTTCGTCAAGGCGCCAAACGAAGTCAGTCCCGCTCCGAAAGCGAATATCCCGACGGTGTCGCCGGTCTTCAAGTTCTCCTTGGAAATAATGTCTTTGAGAACATATAAAACACTCGGCGACGACATGTTCCCGTAATTAAACAAAACATCACGCGAATGCTGAAGAACTCCAGCGTCAAAATGACTGATAGTTTCGATCTCATCAAGAATCTTGCGGCCGCCGGGATGAACGGCGTAATGATCGATCTTATGACTGAAATCATTTGTCAACTGCTTGAGCACCTGATGAAAGGCCTTCGCGGCGATAACCGGCACCTCCTTGTTAAGGACGTTATGGAGCCGCCCGTTTTTAGTCACATACCTTAAGCTGTCGCGGTATTCCGGCCAAAGGATGGATTTAAACGCCTGGATTTCAAGACCTCCCGCCTCAGGCTTATTCGTCATCAGACATGCCGCGGCGCCGTCGCCAAAAATGGAATTGGATATAATCAAATCAAGATTGTCATTCCAGAATGAAGTCGCCGTGCAGATCTCAACGGCAAGGACAATGACGTTAGCGTCTGGATGAACTGAAAGATACTGCCAGGCGGACTTCATGGCCGGCAGGGCCGCGCCGCAACCGACTCCCACCATGTCGACCGGATGGACATCCTCCCGTAAACCAACACCTTGGGAAATATAAGACGTCAGCCCAGGGCAGAGATATCCAGTGCAGGTGGCGATGATGATGGCATCGACCTCGCTTGGTTTAAGACGGGTCTTGGCCAAGAGGTCCTTGACCGCCTGAGTCCCCAGCCGGGTGGCCTGCTCTTGAAAGCGCACAATGGCCTCGTCCTGGGTTTCCTCGAACAATCCCTCCGGCGGTCCTTCCATGGCGGTATAGCGCGTTTCAATGGAGGCCTCAGCAAGAAATCGGCTATAGAGTTTCTTCTCGCGTTTTGACCGCAATGGTGAAGCCAGGATTCGGCTTAAGATCTCCGCCTGGGTCATTTTAAGCGGCGGGTTCGCGGTGGCGATATCAACTATTTTTATGGAACTCATACGTCCTCCTGACAGGTAACATGAAAGCTGGTTGGTGAAAGACATCAAAAAGCTGATGAACTCTCTCTTCCCTGGCCTTTAATATTTTAACTAATATATCGGCCACCGGCGCGCAGTGGCTTAAGGAACCGATCCATTTGGAAACCATGACAGAACGCTCGAAGGCCATGCGCCACATGGCTTCGTAGCGCCGGGCGATGACCGATGTATCGAGAAGGCCTGGGCGCTGATGGCCCAGCAATAACCCGAGCATGATGCCGCTGTTTAACGCGATGGAGATGCCTCCCCCGGCCACGGGATGGATAAGCCCGACGGCATCACCCGCATAGAACGCGTCCCCGTCGAAGAACCGCAAAGGACGCGCTAGGTCAATGCACACGCCTTTCCATTTTCCGACGAGCTTGGCCGATCTCATCTGTGTATTCAAATTTGGATTGGAATCCATTAAATGTTCCCAGATTCGTTCGTACTTCCCCTGACAACGTTTGAAAAGATTATCTTTGATGACATAACAGACATTAAAAACTCCGTCCTCAAAGGCGTTGATCCCGACGTGGCCCTGGTCTATGAAATGCATGATGACATCCGACCCCCTGTCGCGGCAGGAATCGAAAAGCCCTGCCACACCAAACAACTTGGACCCGGACCCCTGCGGCACCGGGCCGGCCCCGTTGGCATAAATGATGTGCCGGATCCTGACCTGCGAATCGTGTTCGCCGTTCGTCCGCTTTAAAATCAGATCTTTAAAACCATCCTGACGCGCGATCTCTGCGATGACAGCGGAAGCCAGGAAAGTGACTCCCCCGCGACGGGCTTCTTCTAAAAGAAGTTCATCCATGTTGCGCCGGCTGAATCCCAGGCCGAAATCATCCTTACCGCGGTAGCGCAGCGGGACATGAACGCTCTTGCCGCCCGGTGCGCTTAATTGGATATGAGTTACCTTCTGCGCGCCGCGCGCGATCATGGCATCCAGTACACCGTAATGGTTTAAGACATCCTTGTTCTCCGGCCCGATGAATCCGCCGCACACCTTATCCCTGGGGAACGCAGACTTGTCGATCAAAAGAACCTGCCAGCCATTGCGACTTAACTCGATGCCAGCCGCCAGGCCGGCGGGGCCCGCTCCGACGATAAGAACATCATACTCAGCGCTCATGCGCCCTCCTTGAAAACAGCCGTAAAGGTAACCGTGACCCGGTCAAAGACCCGGATGAACATGGCGACCGACGGCGGTTTAAGCGCGAATTTCTTCAGGCTCAAAGGCGTTGCACCGCTTAAGATAAAGACGCCGTCTTTCATTTGAGCAGCCGCCTCGATCTCAACCGGCAGTCTGACATCACGGATCATCAGCTGGCCGTTAATCAAAACTCTGCCCCCCGGCAAGGGCTGTGTTCCCAAGATCTCGAACGTAATGGAGGGGAACTTCTCTTGTTCGAGCATTTTTTTCATGTTGATATCGCGCTGGGGCTCCTGTGTATCCATCGAGCCCACATCAATGATGACACGGCCATTTTTAACAAGGCCTACGCCATCCGGGTCCGCGGTCAGGGAACCGGTCAATTGATGTGCCTGCCCCTGGACCCCGTGCAGGGTCGAACGAAAAGAAAATCCGATCGAACTTTCCGCCGGCTCCAGGCGGTAGGTGTGGTCTCCCGCCCAGGAAATCCCCGAACAAAAAAGCCCGAATGCCACGGCCATATTCAAAACAACAAGCATCTTCATAGGTCTTCCTTTCTTTCTTTTTCATATTATGACCGGGATCACCGGCACCATCACGCTTAAAGACCGGCGGCGGGATCAGGATCCATGAAAGTTATTTCTGTAAAAACAAAAACCCCGCAAGAACTTGCGGGGTCAGAGGGATATCCCTAA
>JAGNTT010000011.1:11168-24752 GCA_017987425.1 Candidatus Omnitrophota bacterium | reverse complement strand
CATCAAACGATTGAACACCGATACTCAGCCGATTAAAACCTAGCTCCTGCAAAAATCTTGCTTTGGATAAATTTAAATTTTCCGGATTTGCCTCAATCGTCCATTCAGCGGAATCTTCAACATCAAAATTCTTGCGGATTGCACCCGTAAGTTTTCGCAATTGCCGCTCGTCCAAAAAAGTCGGTGTGCCTCCTCCAAAGTAAACGGTGCCGATGCGCGCGCCTTTATGCGCGGCCGATTCTCTGGCAAGCGCATCGATGTATTCATCTACGCGATGCGCCTGTCCGATCGAAACAACGAACGAACAAAACAAACATTTGCTGATACAAAATGGAATATGAACGTATAACGAAGTCATTTTTGTTTTTTTAGTAAGTTTTTTTCACCTAAAATTTCAATTTAATTTCTACCGACGAGAAAAATGCAAAATCAAAATAAAAAATGGTGAAAATTTTTCAGAATTTTTTTGCATCAGTTTTTATGTATGTTAATATTAATTCAATAACAATTCATTTTCCAGAAAGGAGAAAATTCATGGCAACCAAAAAGAAAAAAACAGCCAAGAAGAAAACAGCCAAAAGAAAATAAGTATTCTCCATTCTTTCCAGAATGAAACCCTCCGAAGTGATTCGGGGGGTTTTATTTTTAATGCCGTTCGTTCAACAAAATTCAAAAAAAAATCCGCGCATTCCGCACTTCATTAATTCACAAACCCGCCTATATTTTTTCTTTATACGATAAGACCGAAAAAAGAATGCCGAGTTCATAAAGAAGGATCAGCGGCACAGCCATCAAAAGCTGCGACACAACATCTGGCGGGGTCAGTAAAGCGCTCAAGATGAGAACGCCCAAGATCGAATGTTTGCGGAATTGTCGCAGGAAGGCGGGAGTCGCAACGCCGATCTTGACCAGGAAAACCAGAATCAACGGGAGTTCAAAAACAATCCCGAACGATAAAAGAAAACTGCCCAAGAATGATATATAGCTTTGGATGCCGATCATGGGAACGACATACGGAGAGGAAAAACTCATGAGAAATTTAACGGCAATCGGGACAACGACAAAGTAAGCGAACGCACCCCCGGCCAGAAAGAAAACCAGGGACAGAGGTCCGAATATAACGATGTACTTTCTTTCTTTTTCGGTTAAGGCTTCCCAGGCAAATGCCCAAATGTGATAAAGAAGAAACGGCATCGAGATCACAAGCCCTACCAGCAGGGTCAGGATCATATAAGCCGCAAATGCCTCTCCCGGCGCATTGAAAACCACTGCGCCTACAGGCTTTATGAGATATGGGAGGATGCTTGATGTGAGATTGTAAGCGAAGATGCAGCAGACCAGATAAATAAAGAGAAACTGCACAACCCGTCCGCGCAGTTCATCCAAATGATCCAGAAACGTTAAGGATGCGCTCTTGGATTTCACTGCTTCTTATCTTCAATGGCGTCCTTAACACCGTCTTCGACATCCCGTGTCGCGCGCTTGAATTCCTTGATGGCCTTGCCGATGGCTGATCCGACTTCCGGCAGTTTCTTGGCACCGAATAAAAGAACAAAGACAAAAGCAATCAATAATACTTCTGAAAATCCTATTTTACCCATAATTCCTCCTTAAAAACATGATCTGTGCGGGACATTATTATTCAGGCTAGGGCTTCATTCTATAAGGAAAGCCCCAAAGCGACAAGAAAAAATCCCTTTAGCGAAAGAACCCTTAATTTCCCCCTAAAAATTGATAAGAAATTCTTCCCGCTAATAAAAGAAATATATTTTCTCGTCGCTGTTGATTTTATTTTTTTACTTGTGTTCTAACAAAAGTCGTGGCATAGTTAGATTGTTAAGGGAGGATTTGACAGGATAGCGAAAGCACTTCAAGGCCTATCCCCTTATAAGAGAGCCTTCCCGCCACATCAGATGGGAGGGCGATCTTATTTATAGACACTTTTCCCCACCAAAAACCCTTCATAAAACCTCCTTAATAAGCCCGGCGATCTTCTGGACCTTGTCTTCTGTATGAATAAGCGCTTTCACCCTGCCTTCACCGTCAATTAAATATACATAATCGGAATGATCCATCAGATATTCTGCAGCCGAGTCTACTTTGACCTTCTCATAAGATCCCCCATAAGTCGAGACGACCTTGTCGATCTCAGTTTTTGTACCCGTTAATCCCACGGTCTTGAGCTTAAAATAGCTTAAATACTCTTTTATCTTTTCCGGCGTGTCGCGTTCAGGATCTACCGTGACAAACAAAGTCAGGACATTATCCCGCTTTTCCCCGATCAGATCATACACCCTGCTTAACTTGGAAATAGTCATAGGACAGATGTCCGGGCAAGAAAGATAGCCGAAAAACAACAGAACTATTTGGCCCCGATGATCTTTGAGATGGAACGGCTTGCCGTCCTGGTCGGTTAACGTAAAATCCCTCTGGGGGTTAAGCCCGGCATACATCTCACCCTTTTGCGATGCTTGTCTAGACTCGCATCCCAACCCGCCTAGAGAAAGGCAAAAAACCAGCGAACAAAACACCCACCCATTGATTCTATTCCCGCGCATATTCTTCTCCGTATTAACTACTGAACGTCTTCCTTAATAATAGCGCTGACTTCGACACTCGTGCCGTCCTGAAATTTAAGAGTAATTGGAATGGCCGCACCTTTTTCCAAAGGTTTTTGAATGCCGAACAGCATAAAATGAAGCGCCCCCGGCTTAAGTTCGGTCCGGCCTGAAGAGGGCACACGGATTTCTTCGGCCAAACGCATGGTCATTTTACCGTCAACCCGCTCCATCTTATGCATTTCAATCCGTTCGATTTCTTTTGAGGTTACCGATTCTAAAACAATGTCCTTTTGCGTTTTATTCTCAATGGTCATATATGCCGCTGAGTTGGGCCGCGACGGCGGCATCCAGCGGATCCACGCGCCGGAAACCAGAATATCATTGTTCGATGAATGGTCTTCCGGTTCTTCGGCCATCAGGGATTCAAGATAGACGGCAATCAGTTTAACCTCTTCATGGGGCAGATAGTCAAAAGAAGGCATTACGTTTTGGCCGTCCTTGATGCCATATTTAATACTGAACATGATCTTGGACCGGTCGCGGCCGTGATGATAGGCCTTAGGATCGCGCAGATCGGTAGGGTTACCCTGAACTGCAATGCCCTTGCCATCGGCGTTCTTGCCGTGACATGCGGCACAGCCGTACGAAAGATACAATTGCCTTCCCTGCTCGGCCTGCAATGCAGTATCAGCATAACCGGCAACGCACGGTAAACAGAAAAGAGCTAACATGACTATGCTAAAACGCATTGAATTAGGCTTTCGTTGAGATCAAACAATTCTAAATGATATACACGTCTAAATAAACTGGATTTTAGGCGGGAAATTACCACTTCTTGAAAATAAAGAATGCGGCAAGGACGATGAAAAAGAACCCGACGAAATAATTCCACTTTAGATCTTCTTTTAGGTACGTGACTGAAAAGACGCAGAATACGATAAGGGTGATGATCTCCTGAATGGTCTTTAACTGGGCTGCGTTAAACTGCCCGTGTCCCCACCGGTTGGCCGGAACCTGAAAACAATACTCAAAGAACGCGATCAGCCAGCTGATCCCAATGACCATCCATAACGGCGAACTCTTGTACTTCAAATGGCCGTACCAGGCGAATGTCATGAAAATATTCGATATGGTTAAAAGAATAATTGTCGTCATGACTGCCCTTTCCCGTTGTTGGATGCGCCGAAGACCTCGGCATTAACCATATTTTTACCGTTATTCTTCACGTCCCGCATCAACGCATTCGCTTTCTCGACCATATCCTTCAATTCAGACGGCGGGCTTAGGAATGTGGCAACGCCCATGCTGAATGTCCCGTTTAATTCCCGAATACCCATGTCCTCGGAGAGGGCCTTGCGGATGCGCAGGAAAATATTCTTGGCATCGCGATTATGCGTCTCGGGAAGTATGACGGCAAACTCATCGCCGTTTAAACGTGCAAACGTGTCCGTCAGTCGTAATCCACGCCGGACAATATCACTGGTCAGCTTAAGAAATTCGTCTCCCATGTGATTCCCGAAACGCTCGTTGATCTGATGAAAATCGTCACAGTCGATGTAAGCGATCGTGAGCGGCCTGCTATAACGGCGGCACCGATGAGCTTCCACCTCAAGCACCCCGTAAAAAGCCTTGGCGTTATAGGCTTTGGTCAAAGGATCATGTCGTGAGGAATCACGCTCCTTTTTCTGCGCCAGCATTAACCTATTCGTCAGCAAAACAGTTGTCGTAAAAAAGAATACGAGCACCAAAGCATTAGAAACAACAAGGGACAGACTCCCGGCATGATGGCTGGCGATGATAGACAGCGTCACGCTTACGGCGATCAGACATAAACCCGGAATAAGTCCAATGGCCGCCGCCACCCACAACACAGGAAACAGATAAAGGGCCGCGACATTCCATTGAGGACCGGAAACAACTTCAGCATATCCGGCGGCAAGGCATAAAAAAATCCCGCATGCAAAAAGAACCCTGGGATACTTCTGCATGCGGGCATTGATGTCCTTAAACTTGTTCAACATCCGGTATTATTTCTTTCCAAGAAGAGCGAACATCTTTTTCTTGTATGCCTCGACACCCGGCTGATCGAACGGATTGACACTCAAAAGATATCCGTAGATACCGATCGCTTTCTCAAACATATAATAAAGCTGCCCCAGGTGAAACGCGTCCGCCTGACAAAGCGTGAGCGTCATATTGGGTACGCCGCCTTCATAATGCGCCGAAGCGGTGGCTTCATACGCCTTCTTGTTCACAAAATCGAGGCCTTTGCCGGCGACATAATTAAAACCGTCCAAATCCTGCGGATCGGAAGGAATCTCGACATCATGCTTCGGTTTATCGATCATCACAAAGGTTTCGAAGATGGTGCGTTCGCCGTCCTGCATGAGCTGGCCCATGGAATGAAGGTCCGTCGAGAAAATAAGCGATGACGGAAAAATACCCTTGCCGTCTTTGCCTTCGCTCTCACCGAAGAGCTGCTTGAACCATTCAGCAACATAAAACATTTCCGGATAGAACGAAGAAAGCACTTCGATCTTTTTCCCGTTCTTATACAAAAGATATCGCAGGGCCGCATAGCGATAAGCGACATTCTTATCCAGATCGGCAACGGCATATTCGGCCTGTCCTTTGCGGGCGCCTTCCACAAGACCCTTCACATCAACACCGGCAAGCGCCAGAGGAACAAGCCCGACGGGCGTCAGCACGGAAAACCGCCCGCCGACATCGTCGGGGATGACAAAACTTTTATAACCGGATTTGTCCGCTATCTGGCGCAAGGCGCCTTTTTTCTCATCGGTGACGCAGATGATTCTCTTCTTAAGTTCTTCACCGCTGTAACGGGATTCCAGCGCCTTCTTTATGACACGAAACGCCACGGCAGGTTCGGTGGTCGTACCGGATTTAGAAATAACAACCACGGTCACGCGCTTATTTTTCACTGTCTCCAAAAGATCATACAGATAATCGGAGCTGATGTTATGGCCGGCATAATAAACCGGAAGTTTGGGAGAACCGCCTAAAAATTCAATCGTCGAACGGATACCCAAATAGGAACCGCCGATACCGATCGAAATCAAGACATCCGAATGCGACTGCACTTCTTTGGCCAAGACGTCGAGTTCATTGAGAAATCCGTCAGTGATCCTGGAAGGAAGATCGATCCATCCCAAGAAGTCGTTACCCTTTCCCGTCTTGTTGTGAAGGGCCTCATGCGCATCCTTAACCGCCGACTCCAGCGCGGTGACATATTTGGGATCGATAAAATTTTTTAAATAATCGGTATTAAGTGAAATGCTCATAAATAACTCCTTAACATGGTTGATGGTGAATGGGTGATAGGTGATGCTAACCATCCACTATCGACTATCTCCCATCTACCGCTTTTGATTAAAATATTTATACCAGCGACGGAACGGCTTGTATAAATTCTCGATATTTAACGGCCGGCGGCGCGGCGCCTTGCGGCATTCTTCACTGCAGCAGCCTTCCATACCGACGGCAGCATCGGGCGCACACAAAAACAGCTTGTTGCATTCCATGTTCGCGCAATTGATATAGGTATCACACGGAACGCCGGAGATGGCGCAGCGGGAAATAGGATCTTTCTCTTCGGGATTGACATCAACGGCCATGCGGTCGTCGAACACAAAGCATTTGCCTTCAAAATGCTTGCCGCTTTCTTTCTGCGCGTAATTGATGATGCCGCCGTGCAGCTGTTTGATATTATTAAAACCTTCCTTCTTCATGTAGGTCGAGAATTTCTCACAGCGTATCCCGCCGGTACAGTACATCAGAACTTCGGCATTCTTGTCGAGATTCTCCTTTTTGAGCCATCCGGGAAAATCAAAAAAGTTTTCGACATCGGGAGCGAGCGCCCCCTTGAAACGGCCGATACGGCTTTCATAATTGTTGCGCACATCAATCAGAATGAAATCACGCTTGGCGGATTCCATTCTTTGGCGCCATTCGTGCGGTTCCAGATATCCTTCCCTACCGATCTTATCGCCGATAGGAACCGGGGATTTTAACGCGACAATTTCCGGACGGATGCGCACGCTGAGCCGTTCGAAAGGGATCACGTCACAGCTTTCTTCTTTAAATTCAGTCCCTTCAAATCCTTTGATGGACCAAAGATATTTCTTATATTGTTCGATGGATTCGGACGTTCCGGCGAGAGTTCCGTTGATGCCCTCCGCAGCGACAAAAACACGGCCCAGCAGATTCAATTCCTTGCACTTACTGCGGTGCAGGCGGCAGAAAATCTCAAGGCGCGCGGCGTCCAACGGAGTGAAGTTGTAATAAAGGATGACTTGATACATAGCATTATTTACCCCCAGCAGATTTTTGAATCACACCACTGAGGGTTTTATCCGTCTTTTCTGAGAATTGGTGAAGACGGATAAAAAAGTCCGAGACGCCCAGATTGGACGTCTCGAAAAATTAATTACCTGACATTACTTTTTAGCCGGGGAAGCCAATGGCTGTTCATATTCTTTACGGCTGACCAGATTGCCGTCTCTATAATCTTCTTGAGCAATCAGTTGGCCCTGCTCGTTGAATTCGCTGGCGCTACCGCTTAAAACGCCGTTACTGTACACCATTTGTTTTTGAAGGACTCCGCTTTTGAAAAATATTTTGGATGCACCCTGCAGGCGGCCCGCTCTGAAAATCGACTGGCGCTCAAGCTCGCCGGTCTCGTAATACTTGAAGAAATCGCCGTCGAGTTCGTTATCGGTGAAGTTTACGCTGGTTTCGACTTTACCGTTTTCAAAAAAGGTCTTGCCCGGTCCCTGGCGTTTGCCGTCAACATATGTGGCTGTGGAGGCGAGTCCTCCGTCTTCAAAAAACGTCTTGGCAGGTCCGTCCAAAACATAGTTTGTGTAATTCTCCTCGCGGGAGACGACGCCGGTTTCATAATATTCGCGGTAAAGACCGTCGGCAGGTTTACCGTTTTCAACGGCGAAAGAAATACTGGATGATGAAAGAATGAAAACGGCAATCAATAAAAGACGGACCATGGTTCCTCCTAAGGATACGTTTAATGCTGCGCCGTCTCAAGAGGAAACTCTTGGAGCGCGCATGGGATGGGTTCATCGATGATGGCCCCGCCCAACACCACTTCCCCGTCGTAAAAGACAACGGATTGTCCGGGCGTCACGGACTTCTGAGGTGTCTCAAATTCAATTTTGACTTTTGCTTCGTCCACACACGTCAAAAACGCCTTAACTTCGGGCTGATTATAGCGTATTCTAACCTTCACCTCTAGCGTTTCTTGAGTAAAATTCATGCTTACCAGATTCAGCTGCCCGGCGTAAAGCCCCTTCGCGTAAAGACGGGTAAGATTGCCGACATAGACGGTGTTGGTCGACTTTTCTATTTTATAAACATAAACCGGGTAACCGAGCGCGATGCCCAGTTTGTCGCGCTGTCCGATGGTGTAATAAGCGATGCCCTTGTGCTGTCCGACGGTCTTGCCCTCTTCATCCTTGAACGGCCCCGGAACCATCACTTCTTTTCCGACGCGGTCTTCTAAAAATTTCTTATAGCCGGCATCCGGCACAAAACAAATGTCCTGGCTTTCAGCTTTATCGGCAGTGTTGAGATTATATTTTCTGGCCAGCTCGCGCACTTCCTGCTTGGTGTAACCGCCGAGCGGAAACAGCACGGACGACAGCGTTTCCTTCTTCATACTGTAGAGGAAGTAGGACTGATCCTTACGCGGGTCGATGCCCTTCTTTAACTGGAAAAGATTGCGGTCGTTATTGTAGTCGATAATGCCGTAATGGCCGGTGGCGATATAATCGCCGCCCAGGGACTTGACCTTGTCATAAAGAGATCCGAATTTAAGATGCTGATTGCAGCGTACGCACGGATTGGGGGTGCGGCCGTTGAGATATTCGTTGGTGAAGTCATCAATGATGAAATCGTTAATGTCCTTGGCGAAGTTAAAGACATAATGAGGGATGCCGAGGATCTCGGCGGCGCGCTTGGCGTCCTGAATGCCGTCGATGCCGCAGCAGGAAGGCTTGTTGGAATTCGGGTGCGTGATGTTAAAACACATTGTCACGCCCACGACATTATAGCCTTCGTCTTTCATGAGTCCAGCCACAACGGATGAATCCACCCCGCCCGACATGGCAACGAAAACTGTTGTATCTTTCTTGGCCTTGGTAATCATTTTGATCTTTTCCCTTCCCCGATCAGCAGAAGACCGCCGTGACCGTTGAAGATTTTTTGCTCCAGATTGTTTATCGCGTCAGACAATTTCCAATTAATAGCAGCCCAGAACGGCCCGCTCCATAAAAAGGATCCTACGTTCACATCAGAAAAACCGGCTTCCTTCAATAATTGGAACAGATTATTCTTGGTGTAAAGCTCAATGTGCTGGTCTTTGTACGAAAGCTTTGAAACAGCATCGACCACTTTTTCAATCAGCGGCCAAAGGCTGCCGTAATTGGGCGTCGTTAAAATCAATCGACCGCCGGGCTTCAGCACCCTTCTGGCCTCAGCAAATAATTCGAGCGCATCGTTCCGACTAATATGCTCGATAAGTTCTATCAGAGTTACACAGTCGAATCTCCCGTCGGCAAACGGCAAAGATTCGCCGGGCTTTATCGTCAAGAAGATCTTTGTCGCCGAACTGTATGTTTTATCGGCATAATCGATCTGCGGCTTGGATATATCGACTCCGACTGATGTCTTGTCAGAATCCAAAGTTCCCAGAAATGTTCCCGGCCCGCAGCCAATGTCCAGATGTTCGTGACAATCACTTAAATGCTCACGGACATTCGAAAATTTCAGATGGTGCCACTTGCTCTGGCTGCCCTTGCATCGTTGGAAGACCCGATCATAATAACCGGTCTCGATCGAGTCGTAATCAAACTTGGTCTCCGGCGCGGAGATGAATGCTTGATCCTGCTTCTCTTGGGTATTTGCATCCATGATCAGCCTGTTATTCTTTCGATGGCATGGTATGTGACGGTTAAAAGCTCTTCTAACTCCATGTTGCTGATACTTAACGGTGGCATCAAAACAATCACATTTCCCAGTGGTCTTAAGATCACGCCATGATTGCGGGCTTCCTGACAGACGCGGACACCGATTGCATCTTTCCAGTCAAAAAGCTCCATGGTTTGACGATCCCGAACAAGCTCAATCCCGACCATAAAACCCATCTGGCGAACCTGTCCGACAGAGGCTAAATTATAGAACATTTGGAGCTTTTTAGCCAAAAATTTTATCTTGGGACCCAGGGCCGCCAAAACCCTTTCTTTTTGGAAAATTTCGAGGTTGGCAAGCGCCGCCGCGCACGCCAAAGGGTTGGCTGTGTAGGTGTGACCGTGAAAAAATGTCTTCTGGTCGCTATAATCAAAGACAAAACCGTCATAAATTCTTTGGGTTGTGACAGTCGCGGCCAAAGGCAGATAACCGCCGGTTAAACCCTTGGCTAAACACAAAATATCGGGCGTTACGCCTTCATGTTCGCACGCAAACATCCTGCCGGTACGACCGAAACCGGTCGCCACTTCGTCGGCGATCAGAAAAACTTCGTACTTCCGGCACAGTGAATTAAATTTCTTAAGAACGCCTTTGGGCCAGACAAGCATTCCGGCTGCCCCTTGCACAAGCGGTTCAACAACAATCGCCGCGATACCGCCCGCTTTTTTCTTTAATAACTTTTCGAACGCTTCGACCGTTTCCCATCCCTGTCCGGGCAGAGCGATCGTTTTGAAAATCAGCTTCCGGTACACTTTGTGAAATAAGTCGATGCCACCGACGCTCACTGACCCCAGCGTATCGCCGTGGTAAGAATTATTCAGATGAACAATGGCCGTTTTTTTCTTCTGTCCGGTATTTTGCCAATACTGATACGCCATCTTCACGGCAATCTCGACCGAGGTCGAACCGTTGTCGGAATAAAAAACTTTCTTAAGACCTTTGGGCACGATGCCGATCAACTGCTCGGCGAGTTCAACCGCCGGCACATTGGATAATCCCAGAAATGTGGAGTGACTGATACGGCCGATCTGACGCCGGATAGCGTCATCGATTTCTTTCTTGCGATGACCGTGCACATTGACCCACAGGCTCGAAACACCGTCGATGTACGATTGCCCGTCGCTATCCGTCAGATAAGATCCCGTCCCTCGCTCGATCACCAAAGGATTCTGATGGTTCCAGTCTTTCATTTGGGTAAAAGGATGCCAGATGAATTCTTTATCTAAAGACCTGAGTTGAGCGGTCAGTGGTCGGTGGTCAGTGGTCAGAAAGGGTTTGATGTTAATGCGTTTTTTGGTTTGGGATAAAACGTACGCGGGTTTGAAATTCTTCAACTTAGGAATTATTCCCAGCACCGGAGCGCCGCTTAACTTCTCAATCTCGGCGGGATTGGTCTTCTCCGGTACCCCTTTGGACTTTCCCGTCGTGTCGCTGAAAATAACACCCTTGACGGAAATTCCACGGCTCCTGGCCTGTTCGATCGTCAGCATTGTATGATTGATCGTGCCCAACCCCAGACGGGAAACAATAAGAAGTTCAGCATTCAGATCGCACACTAAATCAATTACAGAATAATCCCGCGCTAACGGAACCATCAGGCCGCCCGCGCCTTCGATGAGCACAATATCATGACGGGCCGCAAGCGTTGCGTAGGCCTGAAGAATTGTACGGCGCTCAATTCTTTTTTTCTCACGGGCAAAAGCGAGATGCGGCGACAATGGCGCGGACGCGTGATACGGATTGATGAGCTCCATCGCATCATCAACCTCTAAAATCTTTTTGAGAAAGACCGCATCATCCCCCGCGCACTGGACCGGTTTCATGATACCGACATTCATTCCACGTTCTTGCAGTGATAAACCGAGGACTGCCGTCGTGATTGTCTTGCCCACGCCGGTATCGGTACCTGTGATAAAAATCGGGCGTCTCATGGATTAACTCTTGGACTTGATTTTGGCATGAAGAAATTGAACGGCGGCATGAAGCTGTTCTTTGTTACCCATGAGCAAAAGAACATCTCCGGGCGACACAACGGTGTCGGCGGGCGGATTGATCATGGCGCGCTCATCGCGGTACAAGGCGACAATGGTCACGCCGGTATTTTCTCTCAATCCCAAATTTTTAATTGGACAGTTGATGGCCGTCTCTTCCAGCGGGGCCATAAAATCCTGCGTCTCGACGCCCCACGGATAATCCTGCTGAATGAGGCGGACAAGTTCATCATGTTTTTCTTCGGCTTCCGTTTCAGGCAATGCTTCCTGCTCGTAAAAACCAAGCACAGTTTTTTCAATCGACGCATGAATCCTGCGCATGGATCCCCACAGAACCATGGCCGACAAACACACAATACCGAGGACGATAAATCCGACAGGGACTTTGGGCATGAAGATCGGAGTGAGCGTGAGCATGATCAGACCGGAGACGACAACAACAGCAAACCTCAGCACATGATGCAGGGCTTTCTGCTCTTCCTTCCCGTTGGACGTTGTCTTTTGATTGATGAACGGCAAAAGGAAGGTCTGCCACAAAATGGAATCCACGGCAAAAAGCAGTCCCAAAAGAAAAGGGAACATGATGACAACACTGACGACCTGGCCCACATCGAGGGATACTTTCAAGATCTTGCAGACTTCCGGAGTGATCTTGAAGATCCCGAATAAAGAAAGAAGATAAAAAATGATCCGCGGTAAATATGCCTTGAAACTCTCGAAGAATATCTGCTTGCGGCTTCGCTCGCCCTTGCCCTGGGCGAGACGGATTTTATCGATCCACCCGCTATACAATCCGGCAAAAGTCCCTAAAGGCTTCGGCATGCACTTTGTGGCAAAACGCGTAATAGGTTCAGCATAAGTCATCAAGAACGGCGTAGAAAGCGTTGTGAAACTGGAGACAGCGACCGCGATCGGAAAGATAAACGAACTCGTCGCCCGCGATGTCTCTCCCATCTGGGCGATGATGAAAGAAAATTCCCCGATCTGCGCCAATCCAAGGCCAACGCGCAGCGATGTCGCCGCGTTATTGCCTGTCAGAAACGCCGCAAAAGAACAAGCGAACACTTTGGCGACAATGGTCACAATCGTAATAATTATGATCGGCAGGGCAAATTCCTTAACAATTTGAGGGTCAAACATCATGCCCACGGACACGAAAAAGACGGCGGTAAACATATCGCGGATCGATTCAAAATTCCGGATGATGGATTTCACCTGATTGGTCTCGGCAATGACAGCACCGATCAGGAATGCCCCGAGCGCCACCGAAAATCCAAGCTTGGCCGCGACCAGCGATACGGCAAAACAGAGACCAAGCACGGTAATAATCATCATCTCCGAATTTTCGAATGAAGCGACATATTTCAAAAGCCTCGGAACAAGGAGAGCCCCAATAAATAAAAGCCCGCTGATAAAAGCGCCAACCTTCAACAAGTCGGTAAGTGCTGAGGCAAACGTGAGTTCACCGGTGGATGCCAGACCGGAGAGAAGAGCGATGATGACGATAGCAAGAATATCCTCAATGACGAGAATTCCCAGAATGATTTGAGCGAACTTTTCCTGAAGCTTGTTTGTATCGATGAGGATTTTGGCGATGATGGTGGTACTGGAAATCGACAGGATGGCGCCGAGGAAAAGACTGTCCATAAATGACCAGGCAAAGGCTTTCCCAACGGAGAATCCGATCCAGAACATAAGCAGAATTTCCATCGTGGCGGCGGCAAAGGAAACCAAGCCCACTTTCATGAGCTTGGTGAGACTGAATTCAAGTCCAATACCGAACAAAAGACAAATGACGCCCAGCTCAGAAAGCGTTTGGATGCTTCCGACATCGGTGACCAAAGAATACGGCGGAGTGTGCGGGCCGATGATGACGCCGGCCAGGATGTAACCGAGCACAACAGGAAGATTGAACCGGCGAAACAGAATCGTGACCAAAGCGCTTACGGTCATGACAATCGCCATATCCTGCAAAAACGTTACATCATGCATGATTACCTCAATCGTTTGGAATTATTTGAGCCGTCGGG
>JAGNTT010000011.1:0-11068 GCA_017987425.1 Candidatus Omnitrophota bacterium | reverse complement strand
TCGGGTAGAGAAGCAAAAAACCGAGGGCTCATTATTTCTGAGCTGAAAGCCAGATCACTTCGAATGTCGCGCATACTCCGTTGAAGTAGGGATGATTTAAACGGTAATGATCGTTCATCTGCGCGATCATTTGTTTACCTAAAGTGACATCGTCATTTAAAACATTAGCTCCGATGCCTTTGATCCATCTTAACACATCCATCAGATCTTCGAACTGGACTTTAATGATCTCGTAATCAAGATGAACATCTTTGAATCCGGCGGAAATCAAAGCCGCTTCTAAACGTTCGGAATCGGGCAGCCTGTGAACGGACTTCTGAGGCAGGAATGCATGCATAGTCTCGAAGAGTTCATAAAACGTGCGTCTCCCGAATACTGTCGCACATAATTTTCCGTTCGGAGCAAGACAGTTGTGGGCCTGACAGAACGCAGCCTCCAGATCTCCCACCCATTGATAAGCCAGATTGGATATGACCAGATCAAAAACATTCTGTCCGAACGGCAGAGCGCAGGCATCCCCCTGAACGATGCGTATGCCCTCTTTAAGTTTGTTGGCTTCAAGCACCATGCCGTCGGCGATGTCCATCCCGACCACCATGGCCTCCGGGAAATAAAACTGAGCTTTGTTGGCCAGGTAACCGGTGCCAGTGCCAACATCCAGAATATGGGAACAGGATTGGTCGATGACTTTGCGCACAAGTTCGCGGCCGATTTCCTTGTGAAGGCTCGAAAGGACTTCGTAATTCAGTGCCGCATCCGAAAATGACCGGCGTATTTTGTTATGAATGGCTTGCCACATATGCATGCTCAACTTTGGGAGCACAAGAACACAGGTACACATGAGCACAAAAGAACACCAGTTACTTGTGCACCTCATGTGCTCTTGTGACTTGTGCTCATGTGTCTATGAAGCTAAAAACCCTTCCAATAAATCGTTAAACTGTTTCGGTTTCGTCAAAAATGGAAAATGCCCGACACCGTCGAGATAGTCGTAATTGGCGAGCGGCATCATTTCCTCCATCCATTCCATCGCCGCGGGAGTGACAATATAGTCTTCTGTTCCGGTGATGAACTGCACCCGGCATCCTATGCTGGCAATGAAATCGCGCGCGTCTTCTTTCTCAAGAATGGAAAGAAAATGGATCAGTGCATCTCTCTGGGGAACGGCGCTTGATTTCTGAAACTGCTTGATCCATTTGAAACGTTCAGACTCCCTTTCTTGACGGGAAAACAGCGAACGGAAAAAGATCTCAAGTATGGAAGCGTAATCGCCGCCGAACTGATCGCTCATTTTACGGATGCGTTCGATGTCCAGCCCCGCCGGATACGTCTCTGTCTTGGCAAACTTAAAAAGAGATCCCGCAAAACTCATACGGGCCACACGCCACGGGTCGATCTTCAATAAATATAATCCCACCAATCCGCCGAACGAACTGCCCACCACATTCACCGGATGATCGCCGAAACTCTGCAGGATCAAATTGATATCGCGGGCCATATCGGGAAGCCGCACCGGCCGCCAACTTGTCTGTCCGTGCCCCGGAAGATCGACAGTGATGACCCGGCAGAAATTTCTAAAATGTTCAACCTGCGCGGTCCACAATCTGGAGCTCACCCCGAAGCCGTGGATGAATAAAACATCCTCTCCTTCTCCGGAGACTTCGTAGTGCCAGTCTAATCCGCGCGGCGTTTTGAAGAAAGGCATAATTAAATTCCGATATAGAAATTGATAGTGATTTGGAAATTAGGAAATTAAAAGCAATAACGGATAGTTGGAACCACTAACAATTGCTTAATTTCTACCAATATTTATGAATTTCCATCAGCGATTAATCTTAATTCTTTTCCAATATTTTCAAACGCAGCGATCAGCCGGTCCATGTCTTCACGCGTATGCGTAGACATGACAGTCACACGCAGACGGCATGTGTTGACAGGCACCGTCGGCGGACGGATGGCCTGCACAAATATGCCGCGGTCCATCAGTCTTTTCGAAAATTCGACGCACAACGCCGCGCCCCCAAGTACAACTGGAATAATAGGCGTCTGCGAATCCATCGTGTTAAAACCCAAACTTTTTAAACCGTCGTAAACATACCGGGCATTCTTCAGAAGCTGAAGACGGCGCTCCGGTTCCTGCGTCATAATCTCGACAGCCCTGCATCCGGCGGCCGCCACCGACGGCGGAAGTCCGGTGGTGTACACAAAACTGCGCGCGCGATTAAGAACAAGCTCAATCAATGAGGACGACCCGCAACAATAAGCGCCGAATGTTCCGGCCGCTTTGGACAGCGTACCCATCTGGATGTCGATTTCGTTCTCAACCCCCAGATGTTCCGCAAGTCCGCGGCCGTTTTCGCCTAAAACGCCAAAGGCATGGGCTTCATCAATCATGACCAGCGTGTCATACCGACGGGCAAGCGCGACGATTTCTTGTAAAGGCGCGCAATCGCCGTCCATGCTGAACACGCTGTCGGTAATGATCACACGCCGGCGGTACTTTGCCCCGTCTTTTAAAATTTCCTCAAGAGCGGCCATATCTTTATGCGGATAACGTTTATTCTCGGCACGGGATAGCAGAATTCCGTCGATGATGGATGCGTGATTGAGTTTATCGGATGCGATCAGATCTTCACGGTTAAACAGAGCGGAAATGATCCCGACATTCGCCATATAACCGCTGGTAAAAAACAAACAACGTTCAGCGCCTTTGAAACGCGCGACAACTTCTTCCAATTGTTGATGAGAACTTAAATTACCGCAGACCAGACGCGACGCGCCGGAACCGAAACCTTCCCTTCGCAGAGATTCTTCCGCCGCCTGGACAATACGCGCGTCATCGGCAAGCCCCAGATAATTGTTTGAACTAAAATTCAGGACCTTCCTGCCGTCGACGGCGATCTCACGTCCCTGGGAACCGGAAACCTGGCGCATCGAACGCATTAAGTTTGCGGCCTCAAGCTCGCGGAGTTCATCCTGAAAAAAAGACTGAGCTGTTCTCATCGCAGTTGGACCACATCCCCGGCTAATTTTTTGACGACCACGCCCGAATCCTGACGAATCAGAAGTCCACCGTCGGAATCCAGATCAACGGCCACACCTTCAACAATACTGGCCGGGTCGGTAATGCGCACCCTCTTACCCAGTGTTGCGGAGCGTTCTTTCCAAGCTTTAAACAATTCGTCGAATCCCTCTTTATTACAACGCACATACCAGCGCTCGAAAGCGCGGAGGATTTCCTGGAGAACTTCAACTCTTGAGAAAGTTTGCCCGGCTTCATTCTTCAAAGAAGTCGCTCCTTCAATCAATTGCGCGCCCGAATTATTAATATTAATCCCGAGGCCGATGACGACGAACTTCATCTGGTCGACTTCAGCCCGCAGTTCGGTCAAAATTCCGGCGAGCTTTTTACTTTTGACCAATAGATCGTTCGGCCATTTAATCATCGCCTGAACGCCTGAAACTTTTTCAACAGCTTCGGCGACCGCGACTGCGCTTAACAAAGTGAGTTTGGATAAATCCGCCGCAGACAACCGCGGTCTTAGAATGATCGAACAGTAAACACCTTTATATTTCGGTGAAGACCAACTACGGCCCAGACGTCCGCGGCCTTTGGTTTGTGTTTCCGCGCAGACAACGGCCCCCTCCGGAGCGCCTTCCATGCCGAGCCGGAAAGCTTCATCCATGGTAGAGACCAGCGTTTCGTGATAGAAAAATTTGGAACCGAATATTTTAGTTTGTAATTCGAACTGAACTTCTTGAGCGAGCAGTTTATCCGGAACATCGACGATCTTGTAACCCAAATGCGGAACAGCCTCGATCTCATAACCATCCTTGCGCAGTTCCTGAATGTATTTCCAAATGGCGGCGCGGGAAATGTTCAACGACCGGCTGATTTCTTCACCGGACAAATAACCGTGGGAATGTTTGAGAAAATGGACGATCTGTTCTTGGATCATAGTTCAGAGATCACGATAAAGTTTGTGGATTATTTACGTCTTAATTGTTCAACGCTCTTTTTGAGTTGGGCACAGAACAATGAAATTTGTTCACGGGTCGTCCAACGACCGATAGTTACACGCAACGAACCGAGCGCCAGCTTATCAGGTAGACACATCGCCGTTAAGACATGCGATGGAGTCAATGCTCCCGACGTACATGCGGATCCCATGGAAACGCAAAAACCGTTCATGTCTAGACTCATCAGCAGAGATTCACCGTCGATGCCTTCAAAAGAGAAATGCGCGTTATTAGGGAGACGCTCCGTGGGATGACCGTTTAAGATAACGCCTGCAATTGTTTTTGTAACTTCATCCATCAGCAGATCCCGAAGCGTCGTCTGTGTCTTGATTTCCTCAATCATCTTTTCATGGCAGAGTGAAAACGCCCGTCCCATACCGACAATACCCGGGACGTTCTGCGTGGACGCGCGCCGTCCGCGCTCCTGATCACCTCCCCAAAGATAAGAGGAAATAGTCGTCCCTTTGCGGACATATAACGCGCCCACACCTTTAGGACCGTAAAACTTGTGCCCGGAAAACGATAGTAAATCACATTGCAAATCTTCTACACGAACAGGAATGTGCCCTACCGTTTGGACGGCATCGACGAGAAAAGACACTTTGTGCTCACGTGCTATTTTTCCGATGGCCTGGACCGGCTGAAAAGTTCCCACCTCATTACTGGCGTGCATGACGGCGATCAGAATTGTCTTCGGAGTTATTGCCTTGCGGACCGCTTCGGGATCGACACGGCCATAATGATCGACATCCAGAAATGTCACATCAAATCCGAATTCTTTGAGCTGCTCGGCAGGACGGACCACCGAATGATGGTCTGTCTTGGAAATAATAACGTGCTTGCCGCGGCTTTCGAGCGTGCGGGCCGTTCCGAAAATGGCCTGATTGTTGGATTCGGTTGCGCCGGATGTAAAGACGATTTCTTCCGCATGCGCCCCGATGCCGTGTGCCAGGATTTCACGGGCGTCTTCAACGGCCTTGCGCGCCTCGCGTCCGAAGGCATGAGGACTGGACGGGTTGCCGAAGTCCCCGGACAGATACGGCCGCATGGCCTCAAAGACCAGCTTATCGACGGGTGTTGTGGATGCGTAATCTAAAAAGACATGCTTCATAGCGTTGGCATTTTATCGGTTTTTAAATTAAATGTCAACCAAGGAGGACGTTTGAGTTTACATATAAAGACGGGATAAAATTAAAGTAAAGGAAGGATTATTGCTGCTCGGCAGCGGGTTCAGTCTGAAGCTGTTCGATCAGGGCCTGCATCTTGGGATTGGCCATCAGCTGCTGAATGCGGGGATCTTCGGCAACGCTGTCGACATTGTTGCCTGAAACGGCGGCTTGAAGCTGCTTAACAAAATTCGGGTCGGAAATCATAGCCGCGATTTCAGGATCTTCGGCCATGGCCTGGACGGCCTGCATGGCTTGCGGATCATTCATGATCTGGGTCTGCATACTCGATACTTTATTGGAAAAACTGGGAGCCGCAACCGCCTGCTCGCCTTGTGCAGAAGCCGGGGCGGCCACTGCCGCTTCACTCGAGACACTCATAACATTGGCTTCCGGAAGCTGCAACCGTCCTAAATTTTCGGTCTGGACGGTGTAGAGACCGTTTTCATATGAGATCAATTCGCCCTTGATTACGGAGCCGTCTTTAAGAGTAATGTGCTTATCAGCGGCAAACGCCGAAGGGGTTAAAACGATCAACAACAGGAAGATGGATGTGAGGCGAAAAATCATAACCAAAGTTTATCACGAGGGATGGCCAAAATCAATTCATCAAATTAAATTACTGGCCTCGGGTAACGGTTTAATAAATCCGCCTCAGGCGGATAAAGTGCTGGGAGAGAGAATTGAACTCTCATGAGGTCGCCCTCACTGGTTTTTGAGACCAGCGCGTATACCAATTCCGCCATCCCAGCAAAACTACTTGGTTTTGAATCTAGCGAAGTTGCGCCGGGTTTTTGCTTTAAAAATGTAAACCCGGCATCCACTAATTATATCAAACCAAGTTAATAAAATTGGTGGACCTGAGGAGGATTGAACTCCTGACCTCTTGCATGCCATGCAAGCGCTCTCCCAGCTGAGCTACAGGCCCATATAAATCATGGAGTGAATGTCTGTCAAGAGAAGCCAATATATCATCGACTCGAAAATTTGTCAATTAAACCAAACCCGCTATTTTCACTATATTTCAAGAAGGGTTTAAAGGGGTTTTAGGCGCAACTTTTATCTTGTGTTCATGCCGCAGTTGGCCGCATGCCGCGGCCACATCCCTGCCGCGAGGGGTACGGATCGTCGCATGGATACCGATTTCTTCCAGGCGGTTTCTGAATTTGAACATCTCTTCCCTCGAAGGAGTTTTGTGATCGAACTCCGAAACAGGGTTATAAGGGATCAGATTCATTTTGCAGATGATCCCTTTAAACGACTTTTTCAAACTCTCAACCGCTTTGTCGGTACAGGTGACGTCTTTGATCAAAATGTATTCGAAGGTGATTTGACGTTTGGTCGCCTTGCCGTACTCGCGGCAGGCATCCACCAGTTCATCAAACGGATATTTACGGTTAACGGGCATCAGAATATTGCGGCTTTCATTGTCATAGCCGTGCAATGAGATCGCAAGCTCGATCTGCATGTTCTGTTTGGCTAATTCTTTAATTTTCGGAACCAGTCCCACCGTCGATATCGTAATATGACGCGCCCCGATTCCGATACCCTTGTCCGAATTAATAATCCGGATCGCCTTGAACAGATTGTCAAAATTATCGAGCGGCTCGCCTGTGCCCATAAAAACAATGTTCGACAAAGGTCGGTCATGCTTGCGGGATTCCTCTTTAACATGCAAAACTTGGGTAACTATTTCGGCGCATGTGAGATTCCTCGACCATCCGCCGATACCGCTCGCGCAGAAACGGCAGCCGAATTTGCAGCCGGCCTGGGTGGAAATACATGCGGTCGTACGCGTCGCCGTCGGAATCAGAACACTTTCCACTTTTTCGCGGTCATGAAGATCGAACAAAAATTTAGTCGTTCCTTCCTTCGAAATCTTCTTCTCGGCAATTACGTTGGGAGCAAGATCAAAGTCTTTCGTCAGGCGGTCACGCAAATCTTTGGGCAGGTTGGCCATCGTATCGAACGCCCAGGCGTTCTTTTGATAGATCCACTCAAAAATCTGGATCGCGCGAAAAGGTTTCTCGCCGATCGAAACGAGATATGCACTCAACTCTTCAAGGGAAAAATTACGGATGTCTGTTTTTTGCGGGGATAGAGAGGACATAGGAAGTCAAAAGGCAAACGCGAACGCTTAGTACTACTTTTCGATGAACTCCCCTATTTTGCGGTATTTCTTGTAACGCTTGTCCATAAGATCTTCGGAGGACAGCGGGGTCAGTTCATCAAGATATTTAACGATTGATTTTCTCAGATGCTCGGCCACGTCTTCAGGCGCCCGGTGCGCGCCGCCCGGCGGTTCGGGAATGATTTCATCAACGATGCCGAGTTTGAGTAAATCATTACCGGTAAGCTTGAGCGCTTCCGCAGCCTCAGGCGCCTTCAACGCGCTTCTCCAAAGAATCGAAGCGCATCCTTCCGGAGAAATGACGGAATAATAAGCATTCTGCAAAATCAGGACACGGTCGGCCACACCGATGCCGAGCGCACCGCCGCTTCCGCCCTCGCCGATTATAGTCGCAATCACAGGAACTTTCACCTGGGCCATGTCTCTTAAATTTTCAGCGATCGCCTGCGCTTGGCCGCGCTCTTCGGCGCCGACGCCCGGATACGCGCCCGGCGTATCAATAAACACTATGACGGGAACACTAAATTTGGATGCAAGTTTCATCAGCCGTATCGCCTTGCGGTACCCTTCCGGATGGGCGCAGCCGAAATTGCGCATGACGTTTTCTTTGGTATCGCGGCCTTTCTGATGCCCCATCACTACAACCTTGTACCCGTCGATCTTGGCAAATCCGCCGATCAGCGCAAAATCATCGGCAAACAAACGGTCGCCGTGCAACTCCAGAAATTCTGTTGTCATCATGCGGATATAATCAAGCGTGTAAGGACGCTTGGGATGACGGGCCACCTGCACTCTCTGCCAGGCGGAAAGATTTTTATATGTGTCTTCCTTTATCTTCTGCAGTTTCTGCTCAAGCTTATTGATCTCCGGCTCCATGTTGACCTTCTTGGAATTACCGGCGGCCATGCGCTTGATGTCCTGGAGTTTATTTTCCAGTTCGATGATAGGTTTTTCAAAATCAAGAAAACTCATTTATAAATTCCTTTTCAACTCTGTGATCCGGATCAATCCTGGACCCTGACTTCTGTTCCGACGGGAATCAGCATATACAGCTGCTCCACCTCTTCATTGCGCATGCGCACGCATCCGGCCGTTACCTGCTGGCCGATCTTATCGGGTTCCGTCGTGCCGTGAATACCGTATCCGGCAATATCAAATCCCATCCAGCGCGTACCGAGAACATTGGCAGGACTTTCCGGCGGCACAACCGCTCCGCTTTTAAACCAGACCGGATCGACAAGCTTCGAGACGATCTTAAAATTTCCGACGGGCGTACTGTTGTTCAAACCTGTCGAAACATTGTAAACCTTGATGACATCTTCGCCGCTTTTGAGGATGAGAATATTCTGCGATTTGTCGACGAAGATATTGAACTTCCCCTTCCAGATGCGCAAGCGCTGCCCGAGACGTATGATATCATTCTGAAGATTGTTGTTCTGTTTAATAAGATCAACGGTGGTGTTAAATTTCTTAGCGAGTTTCCCGAGTGAATCGCCGGCCTGAACCTCATACATTTCCGTGTTGGGCGTCTCGAAGCTCGAGAGAATGATATCCAGATTCAAATCACCTAAATGCTTCTGGATCGATTCCATCTGGTCGAAATCGGAATACTCATTGACGATTTTTTGATACGCAGCCTTGGCTTCCAGTTTCTGACCGTCGTTCTCGAGCTTTACGGCATCTTCATAAAGTTTCTTGGCGGCCGATGCGGTCGATGTAGACGACGGGCCGGCAGCAACAACCGCAGTCCCATCACTTTTATGACGCGCAAGAAATATAGCGACGACCAATACAACAAGTATGACAACGGCGATAACAGTCCATCGTTGATTCACGTTATGCCCTCCCAAATATTAATAAAGTATTAAGGCTAAAGATAATCCGAGGAAAAGTCCGACAAAGACCTGAAATGGAGAATGACCGAGCAGTTCAGCCAACCGGTTCGAATCGACCTTGCCCTTCCAATACATATCATCCATAATTTTGTTTAAAACCCCGGCCTGCAATCCCGCGGCACGCCGCACACCCTGCGCATCAAACATCGTGACTAGAGCAAACACGGTTGCGACCGCAAAAACACCGGAGGTGAATCCGTATTCCAAGCCGATGGTTGTCGACAAAGCCGTGACACCCGCTGCATGGCTCGAAGGCATTCCGCCAGTGCCGATAAACCATCTGAAATTGAAACGCTTCTCATTAATAACCCCTAAAATTACCTTCATGGTCTGGGCGATGGCCCAAACGGTCAACGTGATAAGCAGTATTTTGTTATGGGAAATGTCCTTGAAGGCAGATTCTAGGGCTGAAGGATGCATAAACTGTATCTTACGCAGCGTTGGTCGTCATAGAGCGTTTGAAACCCTAGAACTTATGAAATTTGACGTATTTAGGTTGTTATGTTAGATTACATTATAATTTTGGCCGATAAAAAAGCAAGGTCTTTTTCCCACATTTACCTTCTCTCCCTCCCCAAGAGCCCGTCGGCAAAATCCCCCGAAATCCGTCTTTAATTTCATTATAACCTTTTAAAAACAAGGAACTTTTATGCTTGCTAAAGTACGCAGTTTCGGCATTCTGGGGCTCGATGCCTACCCGGTCACCATCGAGGTGGATGTCAGCCGTGGGCTGCCCGCCGTCACCATAGTCGGTTTGCCGGATGACTCCATCCGGGAAAGCAAAGAACGGGTTCGCTCCGCCATTAAAAACAGCGGGTTTAAATTCCCGGCCGACCGGATCACCATTAACCTTTCCCCTGCGGATATTAAAAAAGAAGGACCATCCTTCGATCTGGCGATAGCCCTAGGTATCCTTGCCGCCAGCGAGCAAATCAACCCCGATGCCGTTTCCCCTTACGCTTTCCTGGGCGAACTCTCTCTGGACGGACGACTGCAACCCATCAACGGCGCTCTCTCCATTACCATGAGTGCCAGCCTGGGAGACGTCCAAGGGGTCGTATTTCCCATGTATAACGCCAAAGAGGCCAATGTGTGTTTCAATATGCCCATAATAAGCGCAATAAACCTTAATGAAGTGGTTTACTTTACCCAAAATAAAGACTTTTTGACCGCCCAAAAGGCGCCGCCTGCCCCGCCCTTGGAACAATCATCCATTTATGACATCGACTTTTCGGACGTTCAGGGCCAGCTTCATACCAAACGTGGTTTGGAAATTGCCGCAGCCGGAGGCCACAATTGCATCATGATCGGCCCGCCCGGAAGCGGAAAGACCATGCTTGCTCAAAGATTCCCCACGATTTTGCCGGATATGACCCGGGATGAGATCCTTGAGACCACCAAAATTCATTCGGTCATGGGCCTGATTAAACCGGAACAAGGCATTGTAACCACGAGGCCGTTTCGAGCCCCGCACCATACCAGCTCAGCGGTTGCGCTGGTCGGCGGCGGGTCCCACCCTAAACCCGGCGAAGTGACCCTCGGCCACAACGGCGTTCTTTTCCTGGACGAACTTCCGGAATTCAACCGAGATGTTTTAGAAGCCCTGCGACAGCCCCTGGAAGACCACAGCGTGACGGTCGCGAGAGCCAGCAAAACCCTGCAATTCCCCGCGCGCTTCATCCTCATCGCAGCAATGAACCCATGCCCGTGCGGATGGCTTACCGATCCTAAAAAAAGCTGCCACTGCAGCCCGCATCAGGTGCAAAAATATATGAGCAAAATCTCCGGCCCGCTGCTGGACCGCATCGACATTCATTTGAATGTCCCCGTTCCCAAAACCCACGAACTGATGTCGC
>JAGNTT010000106.1 GCA_017987425.1 Candidatus Omnitrophota bacterium | reverse complement strand
ATTACATTTGCCGGCGGAAAAATTCAGTATGTGCCGCTTAAGGCATCCAATAATTTCCTTCCGAAGATTGAAGATATTGCCGAATCCAAAAACGTCAAGGCGATCTTTGTCTGTTACCCTAATAATCCGACATCGGCTGTCGCTGATAAGAAGTTTTATCAGGAACTGGTAGCCGTCTGCCGTGAAAAAAAGATCATCATCGTTTCCGATTTGGCTTATTCCGAGGTTTACTACGACGGCGTCAAGCCGCCCAGTATTCTTGAGATCGAAGGGGCCAAGGACATCGCCATCGAATTTCATTCGTTTTCCAAAACATATTACATGACCGGATGGCGTCTGGGCTGGGCCTGTGGAAATCCGACACTGGTCGCCGCGCTCGCCAAGGTCAAATCCAACTGTGATTCCGGTGTCTTCAATGCCATTCAGTATGCTGGAATTGCCGCTCTTCACATGAATCCGGCGGAAATCGAAGACATGCGCCAGGAGTATCAGACACGACGCGATGCGCTTATCAACGGACTGCGTTCTATCGGGTGGAAGATTGATCCGCCCAAAGCGGCGTTTTATGTCTGGGCCAAGATTCCGTCCAAGTTCAATGATTCAATGGAATGCGCGAAGGCATTTCTCGATCAGGCGGATATTGTCGTTACTCCCGGTAACGGTTTCGGTAAATGCGGGGAAGGCTATGTGCGCATGGCCATTACCTTGCCCATTGACCGCATCAACCAGGCGGTCGAACGGTTACGAAAGGTTTTATAGTTGGCTGTTGTCTACCTCGGACTCGGTTCGAATTTGGGAGATCGAGCCGCATATATTCGCAAAGCGCTTGAGGGGCTTAAAGCGCGCGGTGTCCATGTGAAAAAAATATCTTCCATTCTCGAGACCGAACCCGAAGGCGGTCCTCCCCAGGGAAAGTATTTCAACGCTGTCGTTGAATGTTCCACTACTGTTGATCCTCTAAGTCTTCTTAAAATGATCCACGATATCGAGCATGATTTGGGCCGAGTCCGCACGGTACCCAACGCGCCTCGAACCATTGATCTCGATATTCTTCTCTACGATCAGATTCATCTCAATACGCCTGAATTAACAATTCCGCATCCCCGTATGAATTCACGCGATTTCGTTACTGAGCCGTTAAAAGAAATCGCGCCGCATTTGTTCAAGGAGAAATAATCATGCGTATGGTCACAAATGTCAAATCACTGCGCCGTTTGATTGCCGATGCCAGAAAGAGCAAGAAGACCGTCGGATTTGTTCCGACGATGGGATTTCTGCATGAAGGTCATGCGTCGCTGATGCGTCAAAGCGTAAAAGAAAACGATGTGACGGTCCTGAGTATTTTTGTTAATCCGAAACAGTTCGGTCCGAAAGAGGATTTGAAAAATTATCCGCGCGATATAAAAAAAGACGAAAAGTTGGTAAAAAAAGAAAATATTGATATAATCTTTTATCCGTCGGTCGACGAGATTTATCCGTCGGGATATTTGACAAATATAGAAGTCTCCGGTCTTTCTGATAAATTATGCGGTGAATCCCGGCCCGGACATTTTCGCGGGGTCGCAACCGTCGTTCTTAAGCTGCTCAATATGGTTGCTCCAGATGTAATGTACCTGGGGCAGAAAGACGCCCAGCAGGCGTTCATCATCCGCAGGATGGTGGCAGATTTGAATGTGCCAGTAAAAGTGGCAGTAATGCCGACGGTGCGTGAAGAGGACGGTCTGGCGATGAGTTCACGAAACACTTATCTGTCACCCGAAGAACGTACACAAGCGGCTGTATTGTATGAAGCGTTAAGTCAGGGTCGCCTTAATATTAAAGCAGGGGAGCGAAGCGCATCAAAGTTGGTCCAGGTCATCCGTCGGAAGATTGAGAAACAAACGTCAGGAATAGTTGATTATATACAGTGTGTGGATACGCAAAACTTGCTTCCTGTTTCGAAGATTGCCGGCGAGGTCCTGATTGCACTTGCCGTCAAATTTGGTCGTGCGCGTCTGATTGATAATGTGATTGTCAACGTCAATGATTGATACGAAAAGAAAAATCAAAGTGGGAATACTCGGTTGCGGTGCGATCGGGTCCCGAATGGCCTTGAGCATCAAAGACGAATTGAAGTCAAAAGCCGTTGTTTCCGCCATTTTCGACATACAAGATGAGCGAGCCAAAAAACTTGCCAAGAACTTTTCCCGTGCTAAAATCATTAAGCGTTCATTCGAGGATCTGGTGAAGTCTTGCGATCTGATGGTCGAAGCGATCAACGCGCAGGACACACAGAAATTAATCCGGCAAGCTTTATTGGCCAAAAAAGATGTGCTTGTGATGAGTGTCGGTAAATTGCTAGGTGCCCACGATATCTTTAAGATTGCTGCGAAGAATAGATGCCGACTCTTGGTTCCATCCGGAGCTGTTGCTGGATTGGATGCCGTCAAAGCAGCCAGCCAGCGCAAGATTTTTTCGATTACGCTAACCACCCGTAAGCCCACTTTCGGTTTCTCCCAAAACGCATACATCAGTCAGCAGAAAATAGATCTAAAAAGCATAACCCGTGAAACGGTTCTTTTCGACGGTAATGTCACTTCGGCCGTCGAACACTTCCCTCAAAACATCAATGTTGCTGCCGCCATCGCTTTGGCCTCCTTAGCCGGCGATAAGCTGCGCATTCGTATTATTACGTCTCCAGAGTACAAGCTGAATTCCCATGAGATCGAGGTTGTCGGCGAATTCGGTCGCCTGCTTACACGCACCGAGAACGAAATCTGCCCTGACAACCCTAAGACCAGTTATCTTGCCGTTTTATCGGCGATCCAGACATTAAAGCAGTACTTCGAGGAAGTAAAAATCGGAACGTGAGGAAAGGGGGTGAAGTGATTATGGCAGCAAAAAAAGTAGCTAAGGTGGGAGTGAAAAAAGAAAAGGGTTACCTCTACTTCGTTGACAAGGCTGGTGACGTTTCCTGTGCTAAGATGGCTCGCGGGAACAAAAAAGGCGGATCCGTCAAGAAAGTCGCCAAGGTCGGCGTCAAGAAGCAAAAGGGTTTTCTTTATTTCATCGATAAACAGGGTGATATTTCTTCCGCGCAGATGGTTCGTGGCGGGAAGAAAAAGAAGAAAACAGCCAAAAGAAAATAAGCTTTTCTTTTTCGGCTACAAACCCCATGCCCAGCCGTACATCAGCGTAGACTGGGTGTGGGGTTTTTTTTAAAAATATTTAATTTTAACCGCCAGCATTATTATTAACTTTCAGTTGATGGTTAAATTAATTCAATATTACAGTCAGTTTTTTTTAATCGCGGCTGCTTTCGGAGGGATGCTGTATTTTCTCTGGCGGGCCCGGTTTAATATTTGGGAAGAATTCAAAAACTTGCCTTCCGGTTACCGGGTAGGGTTGATTCTTTTATCGGTAATCCCGTTCATTTGTTATTGCAGTTTTATATCCCCCAAACATGTCATGGATGACGAGGCGTTTTATCAGTTCGCCGCCCGAAACGTTGTGTATTTCGGGCATTTGGGCGACTTGTCCAAGAGCGGCGGATGGGCGTTCTTGATCTTTTTGGGATATGCTGTTGCCGGTATCAATAATTACGTCAGTCTTTTAATTTCCCAGATGTTCGGATCTTTGGCAATCTTGGGGATTTTTTTTCTCACTCTTTGGGCTGGTCTGTCACGTATAACCGCTTTGACGGCGGCCGTTCTTTTTACTTTTATTCCGGTGAGGATGTTTTGGGCTGCGACCGGGGAAAGTCACACAGCGTCGGTCTGTTTTGTCATCTGGGCAGTTGCGTTCACCTTTTTGTTGTATAGGGATTTGGACAGGAATATTTTCTGGCTCGTCTTTGCGGTGTGGACTTTCGCGGCTTTGGTCAGGATAGAAACGCTGGCGGTGTTTTTCTTTTTTCTCCTGCTTCTTTTTGTATTTGTCCCTGTAAAGAAGATAAGGGGCTTGCCGCTGGTAAGCGCATTACTGGGCATGTTTATTGTTTTGATTCCTTCGATGATTTCGGGGGCGAAGTTTTCGCTCGGAAACCAGTGGGTGCCCTCTGGATCAAATATTAGTATCGATAACTTTGTGCAAAACGCAGGTACTTATGGATGGATGTTTTTAAACGGAGGTATCCATCCTTTGTCATTCTCTTTGACATTTCTTTTTGGCTGGCTGATGCTTTACCTGATGGATAAAAAAATTGCGCTGGCGCTGGGTGGATGGTTTGTGCTCATGGCGGTGATGTATTTCTCGATATGGTTCCATAATTACGGAACTGCCCCGGGAATATTTTTAAAGACAAGATTGTTTATTTTCTTTTACCCTCCCTTGGTCGTTTGCGCGGCCTGTGGAATTGTCTGGCTCTCCGAAAAAATTTTGCCTCACCGGGAAATATTGGTGAGTTTGATTTTGTGCTTAATGATCACTGTACAGATGGCTGGTTATTATAGAAATTATCCTTTAAATTCACATGATTTTGATTTGCAGATGCGTGTGGTGGATGATGTTATCGATGCAATGGGTCCGGGCAACATGCTGGTGTCCTGTCTGCCGGAAGTCTTTACCGGGGTCGCGCCTAGACGGATATCATCTTCGGGCATCCAATGGTTCTTGCAGGAGCCGGAATGGAGGTCCATGGCGTTCGGAAAGGTCAATACGGTTTATCTGGTCGATGATATTGTAGGTCAGCGCAATTGCAGGGACACAGTCGCCGAGATCAAAGAGAAAGGTCATGCGGTGTTAAGAAAAGAGTGGGTCATGGATGATACAAAATACGCCATGTATTCGCTGTCGCGTTTTTGAAACCGTCGTGAAAAATGTATTATCAAAAACCCCGTAGAGTTTATATACTATAAGTCATTATTTCCATCCGGAATGCTCGTTTAAATCCTTAGATCAGATGATTTTTATTATTTATACAGGATAATATTATGCAGTCCGATTTCATTACCATTCGCGGTGCCAAAGAGCACAATCTTAAAAACATTAGCCTCAAGATCCCTCGCGACCAGTTTGTGGTCATTACGGGATTAAGCGGTTCGGGGAAGTCATCGCTGGCGTTTGATACGATCTATGCCGAAGGCCAGCGCCGTTATGTGGAGAGCCTCTCCGCTTACGCGCGACAATTCCTTGACCAGCTGCAAAAACCCAATGTGGAATCGATCGAAGGTCTTTCTCCGACCATATCCATCGAGCAGAAAACCACAAGCCGCAATCCGCGTTCCACGGTCGCCACTCAAACCGAAATTTATGATTACCTGCGTCTCTTGTTTGCCCGCATCGGCACACCGTACTGTCATCAATGCGGCAAGAAGATCGAACAGCAGTCCGCGCAGGAGATTGTCGGCCAGATATTGAATTATAAGGAAGGCACCAAAGTGAATATTCTGGCGCCTCTGGTGCGGGGACGCAAAGGTGAATACCGCCAGATCCCTGCCCAGGTCTCCAAGGCCGGGTTCACGCGCCTTCGCGTTAACGGCCAAATTCAGGACGCTAGTGAAAAACTCAAACTCGACAAATTCAAAATCCATCATATCGAAATCGTCGTCGACCGTTTGAGCGTCAAGGCTGACATCAAAAAACGTCTGACCGATTCTGTCGAGACAGCGCTGCAGGTCGGGCAGGGGCTTGTACTTGTCGACTTTAACGGTGAGGCTCCCGATGTCATCTTCAGCGAGAAATATGCGTGCGCCGACTGCGGGACATCGCTAGGCGAGCTTGAGCCCAGAATATTTTCGTTCAATTCTCCCTATGGAGCCTGTCCGGAATGCAACGGTCTCGGGACAAAGATGGAGATTGATCCGCAGGCACTCGTACCGGACGATACCAAACCCTGGGTACAGGCCATCGCTCCGTGGAAAAAAGGCGCCCGCGGATACATGATGTATTACCGAGCGGTCCTGCGGGAAATCGCGAATATCCATGACATCGACCCCAAGCTGCCGTACAAAAATTTGGGTAAGAAAGAAAAAGAGATCATTCTTTACGGTTCGGAAGATATCATCTGGGGCAAGGCTTACGAAGGTGTGATTGGCTATCTGGAGCGTTTATTCCGCGACACCGACAGTGAATGGCTTAAGGAAGAGATCAATGGTTTCATGTCGGAGTCTTCCTGTCCGGCGTGTCAGGGAGAACGTCTTAAAAAAGAATCGCTGGCCGTTCGTGTCGGTAATAAAAACATTGCCCAGATTTCTTCTTCATCCATCAAAGAGGCCAAACAGTTTTTCAACGGTCTAAATCTCAACAAAGAACAGAAAACGATCAGTGCCGAAATCTTTAAAGAGATCTGCCGTCGTCTGGATTTTTGTATCAACGTGGGCCTTGAGTATTTGACGCTTGACCGTCGCAGTTCAACTCTTTCGGGCGGGGAGGCCGAACGCATCCGATTAGCCACTCAGGTCGGGTCCGGACTTGTCGGTGTCATTTATGTCCTTGATGAACCCAGCATCGGTCTCCATCAAAAAGACAATGAACGTCTTCTATCCACGCTGCATGCGCTGCGTGATCTTGGGAATACGCTCATTGTTGTTGAGCATGACGAGGAAACCATCCGCAAGGCCGATTATGTGATCGACCTCGGTCCCGGTGCCGGTGAATTCGGCGGCAGCGTTCTTTATGCCGGCGATGTCGAAG
>JAGNTT010000105.1 GCA_017987425.1 Candidatus Omnitrophota bacterium | reverse complement strand
TGACACCAACACGGTCTTTACCCTGATCTCGACGAGTTACTGGCAGCAGACGACGCAGATGGTCTATGCCCAGAACAACGCGACCCCGACAACCACCGGTGTTTCGCGCAGCCGTCTGAGCGGGTTTACCGGCGGTGTGGTTGATGAAACAGTGTCAACCGATATCAACGGGAATGTGACGACCGCGACCACGGCGGTCAACAGGGCAACGAAGACGCAAACCCGCACCGTCGATGTCCCGGATTCGGACACCAATGCGGTGTCGGTCACGGTCAACGGACTGCAGACCTCGAATACCAGCCAATCGAATGTGACGACGACATTCGCCTATGACAAGCTGGAACGTCCGACCGGTGTGACGGATCCGCGCGCGGGAACGACGACAACGGCGTACAGTCCGACAACGGGGCAGGTGACCTCTGTCACCGATCCCGGCAGCCGTGTTACGAGCTTCACCTATGACACGGCCGGGCGCAAGGCTACGGAAACGAATCCTCTTAATCAAGTCACGCGTTTCGAGTACAACAATTTAAACCAGGTTGTTCGTACCTGGGGCGATGTGCCGTATCCCGTCGAGTATGTGTATGACGCTTACGGGCGCATGATTACCATGCGCACGTGGAGAACATCCGCGGCATGGACGGGCGTCACTTGGCCCTCTGGCGTGGCAAGTCCGGAGACCACCACCTGGAATTATCAGGAGGCCACCGGATTGCTTACCAGTAAGGTGGATGACAGCAATCGCAGTACTGTTTATACGTACACCACGGGCGGTAAGCTGTTAACACGTGTATGGGCGCGCACACCGTCGATCACCACAACGTACGGTTATGACGCCAATACGGCGGAGCTCTTGACGGTGAATTATTCCGATGCAACGCCGGATGTGACGTTTACTTACGACCGCCTCGGCCGACCGAGTTCGGTCATTGACGGTCTGGGTACGCGGACGTTGGCGTACAACACTGCGCTTGCTCCATTGACCGAGACCATCACCGGTTTGTACAGCAAAGTGATCACGCGTACGTATGCGACCACGGGTGTGATCGGCCGTCCGACCGGTTTTAATACCGGCGCGGTTTACAGCAATACTTATGGTTATGACACAAAAGGACGTTTGAATTCCGTTGCGTGGACCATTACGGGTGCGGCCGCGGGATCAGGGACATATGCTTACACGGCGAACTCCGATCTCTTGGCCACACTGACGCGCGGTACGCGGGTGACGACCTACACGTATGAGCCGACCCGCGATTTGAAATCGCAGGTGCGCAATCAGGTGGGGGCGACAACGGTTTCGCAGTATGCCTACATCAATGACGCCATCGGTCGTCGTACTTCGGTGGTTAATACTGGAACAGGCTTCGCGGCGTCCGCGTTCAGTCTGTTCGGTTATAACACCCGCAGTGAGTTGACAGGCTCCAACCGTTATCTGGGCACAAACATCGCCGTATTAACAAGTCCAGTACCTGCGGAAACCAGAGCGTTCACATACGATCCGATCGGTAACCGTACCAATATGACCGTCGGAACAACCGCTGGAACTTATACGGCGAACAATCTTAATCAATACACCGCTCAAACCGGTCCCGCCAACACGTTCACGCACGACTTCGACGGCAATCTGTCGCAGATCACCGGAACACGCAATGTGGTCTTTACGTACGACGGGGAGAACCGTCTTCTCTCAGTCCAGCCCGTCACACCTGTCGCTAATAATAAGAGGTTGGAGTTTGTTTACGATTATCAGGGCAGACGCGTTCAGAAGCTTGTTTATAACAGGAGCGGAAGTTCCTGGGTTCTGCAGACCACCAAGCGCTTCGTCTATGACGGCTGGAACATGGTCGAAGAACAGACCGTCTCCGGCACAACGAAGTACTATGTGTATGGTCTTGACCTCAGCCAGTCATTACAGGGTGCAGGGGGTGTCGGCGGATTACTCGCAAAGGCCGAAGGCGCGGCCACGCACCAGTACTTCTATGATGCGAACGGCAACATCAGCCAGATGATCAACGCCTCAAGCGGAGCTGTGGACGCCCGCTATGAGTACGATGCCTACGGCAATTCCATTCTGGCAACAGGTACCCAAGCCGCAGGCAACACCATGCGCTTTAGTACGAAGTATCTGGATGCCGAGTTCAGCTTGTACTACTACGGGTATCGGTATTACGATCCCGCGACGGGGAGATGGGCTTCTAGAGATCCTCTAGATGAACCAGGGCATAAATTAATTCGGAAAGACAAAGATGAATTAAAATTCATCGATCAATCACTTTTTCGAAATATTGATCAGCTATATGTTTTTGTTCGAAACGATGCATTGAATAAATACGATTCCCTAGGCTTATTGACTGTCCATATTTGGACTTTTAGAGGGTCAACAGAAGCTTGGGGGCATGCGTCATTAACTTTGGAGGATAATACCCATATAAGTTGGTGGCCTAGTGATGTAGTATTTGAGCAAATGCCTTTCTTGCCAATGATTTATACAGCTAAGGCGAGAACTGATCAGACCTTGGTGAGGGACAAAGAATTTGAAGGTCAGGACCCAGATGTTCAAATCAAGATTAAATGTTTGAATGAAAAGAAAATTAAGAAATGGTGGAATGGATTTAAGACAACTCACAAGTGGAAAACCCTGACGCAAAATTGTTCTACGACGGTAGGCGATGCGTTAAAAGCGGGTGGAGGGCCGGAGACAGGTAAATTTGTTTGGACTCCTGCATACGTTGAGAAATATGCTCGCAGAATTCAAGCTATGGAGGGGAGTAAATGAAAATTATCTCTCCATTCATGGTGATAATAATTTTGATTTTTGTTTCTTCCTGTGCCGCAAGTCAGGATCAATCACAAATGGAAACAGTGAATAATATGGATGATATTAGAGAAAAAGATTATTACTATGTCATTCCTGAAGAAAAGCGAAAAACTTTCTTGGTGAATGTTGTTAAGGTTAATCTGGGGGATTCTCGGAAAAAAGTAATAGAAATTCTAGGGAAACCAACAAATGATCAGGTTATGATGCGCAAAGAGAATCGTGAAATTATTGGTCGAGATATTGATTATTATTTCAAAAGATACGAAGAAGGTTTAGTCAATGAGAAATACGATAGAGTTATTAGCTTTTATTTTGATAAAGAGGATAAATTGACAAAAATAACAACAAACGTCGAGGAAATATTGGATCTTAAACTTCCAATCGTAAAGTCGACTGCGAGTGCAGTAATTCCGCCCAAAAAATTAAAATAAGTTTTCCAGTGGGGTACAAAAAACAATGAGACCGGTTCTAACCAAGCCGGTCTCTGTTCAAAAGAGAAAAGCGAAAATGTGACCTACCCCCATCCTTTGGACCACTTGAAAGTACGATAAAAAGATGATAGAACAAGCCAGCAAAGGAGGCTTGAGATGGCCAATGGATTTTTAGGCTGCGAGTACACTAAATCAGTTTAAAAAATAAGCAGGATTTCAGAGAGGTACAAAAAATACTGAGACCGTGTTAAGTCTTGTTAAGAAGGAAGCGTGAAGAGGGACGAAGGAAGAAAAAACTTCGTCCTTTCTTTTTCTGGGACGGAAAACTCGCTCGACTCTTTTCTTAAGACTCTCGGCAGGCACACTTCTTCCTCTTTAGCAATAATTAACCAGCATCTTCTTATTGTCGATAGTAATGATGCGTCAATCCACCCAGGATCGGCCGGGCGTGGATGTCGCCGTCGATTTTCACAGCTGATTTTTCCGGCGGATCATGGTCTAATCCGGCATGAGGGCGATGCTTATTGTAATAATCCACAAACTCGTTAACCAGATATTCCAGATGGACTTGGCCGATGACCATAAAATGATCCAGACATTCCCGTTTGAGGGTGGCAACCCAGCTTTCGGCGTAGGGATTAAGATTGGGCGAGTGAGGCGGGATCTTCATGATGGCGATGTCTTTGCCGGCAAAGAATTGATCAAATTCTTTAGAGTACCTGATGTCCCTGTCCCGGATGAGCGCGGCCTTGCCTTGTTTGAGATCGAAGACTGAATTGAGTTTTTCCATCTGTTCCATGAGCCACTTTTTGTCGACTCTGCGCGTGATGCCTGCCAGATGGACTTGGCGTGTTTGAATATTTATAAAGAACAGGCAATGATATAGCCTTCGCCCGAAAGGTGTCCAGACGGCTTTGGTAAAAAAGTCGCAGGCCCAGAGCGTGGTGAAGGTTCTTTTTAGATATTGGTCCCAGGTGTCTTCGGATCGCACTTTATAGACATCCACGCCATATTCCCGCAGAATATTTTTGACCGAAGTGCGGGAGAGGCTTTTAACGGCGAGTTTCTTCAGTTCGCCCAATATTTTCGTATAGCCCCATTTATTATGCCTGGCCATGTGAACAATGAGCTCTCTCAGTTGAGCGGTCAGAACGCGCGGCCGCCCGCGTCGGGCGATGCTTGCCTTGGGTTGCTGTGACTCCTGTAGCCATCGCCGGAACGTCGAGTAATGGACAATGGTTATGAGATGTTTGATCTTACCGCCCAAAGGCAGTCCATATTTAAGGAGCTTTTGGCGTTCCGGCAATGTCAGGATAATGTGCCTGTGAAGACAATGCTGACGAAGGATTGTATTTTCGGCTTTTAAGAATTCCAACTGCCGTTTCAAATCGCTGTGGGAGATTTCGGACAAGACGTTAAGCAAGCGGTTGGAATAAGGCATCAGGCCTCCCCAAAACCAGTAATGTGCGTTGTACGGGTATGTTTTGTATGATATATTTAGACCATGATTTCCAATGTTTTAAAGAAAAATCGCGAAGCGATGATCAAGATGTATCAAAAAATGACGCCGGAACAACGGCTTGTGGCCTTTCTAAACCATTCCCGTTTGGTCCACAAGCTTTATCAAGCCGGACAAAAAGCACAAGTTCCATCCCTCAAAAATAAATCCCGCCTTCGCAAGCGCACTTCATGATGAAAATCAACGGCCCCGGCGAGTCTACGATCTTATTGTTAAAAATCATCAAACTGCTCAATAAATTGAATTTTCCATATGCCGTTATCGGCGCTTTCGCCGCTTCATTTTATGGTCATGTGAGGGCCAGCCTGGATGCTGATGCTGTGATTTCTTTTGAAGGCCAGAATGAGAAATTGGACGGCTTCTTTGAATCTTTAAAAAAAGAGGGATTAAAAGTTGAATTAAGGCAGGGCGACATCTCTGACCCGGTGCGTGGTGTGATCAACATTCAGGATAAATTCTCGAATAGTGTTGATCTTTTGACAGGAATCCGGGGTATGAACCCTGACCTTTTTAAAAGGGCGGTTAAAGCGTCTTTTCTTGATGCGGAGATCAGGATCGTCTGCGTTGAAGATTTTATCGCCATGAAAATATACGGCGGCGGGCCTCAGGATATTGAGGACGTAAAGCATGTTCTGGCTTTGCAGAAAAAGAAGGTGAAGATGCCTTTGCTTAAACAACTGACCCTTGAGTATGGCAAAAAAGAACTTTCAAGGCTTAAACAGATACTCAAAGATATTTAATCAACTTCCTGGACATTCCTCCCTGGCCCCACGCACGCCGTAATCTCGGTCAAATTAATGTGCCCAAATAGCGGATTTTCCGGAGACGGCTCATTGTGTCACGGGAAGATCTATCTAGCGCCAATTGTCGCCCGCGGGCCACAATTGAGGATGCCCGTCGTCGTCATCCTTGCCTAAAATAAGAGGATTCGTATATTTCGTTTTGAATTTCAAGAGCGGCATGATATTTTTAAACAATGTGGTTTGACAAAGTAAAGATCGACGCCCTTGAACAGGCTCTTAAAACCGGTCAACGGACGGGTATCGAAAGTATCCTGCGCGATCTTTCTGTCGTCGATCAAAACCCCAACAAACCTACATTCTGTCCCCGATGCGGCAAGCCGTTCGTAGTTAAACAGATTAGATACTTTCACTTAAATGTTCCTTCCTGTCCAAACGGCCATGGTTTCTGGCTTGATACCGGTATTGCCCAAAAGATTAAGCGTTTCTTCGAACATGCCGGAACGTCGCCGTCTTTTCCCGTTAAGCGCAAGATCGATTCATTCCGGCTATTTGTGATTTTCACGGGGATTGCGCTCGGTCTTTTTAGTTTTTACAAGAAGCCGGCGGATCATTCCGAAACAAATTACAAAACATCTTTTACTATGGAACATGCGGAAAGTGTGGGGGCCAACAACTGGCCGGACCGGGATTTCAGCCAGTGGAATCCGTTCCCGGCGGGGCAGGCCACCGTCACCGATGCGCAGGAGCTCGATTACATGTATGCCTGGATGGACATTGTCAATGACGGCATCGTCAACCGTCTGAATATGCAGGACGCGCTGATCGCCGAGCGGCCTTCCAAAGAATATACGGCCGTCTATGAGTTTTTTGAATATAGGCAGAAGGGGATTTTATATCGTCTGAATAAGCTGGCGCCGCCTCCGCGGCTGGATAATTTTCATGCTCTTGTCCTCGAAGCGGTCGCGAGCCAGATCGAATTTTATGAGGATTACGCCCGCCGCCGGTCCGAGGATTCCGGTGTCACTTTTAACCAATTGACCGGGCATCCCAAGCTCAAAGATTGCGACAAAAATCTCTGGGCCGCGTATTACGAGTTTCAGCGC
>JAGNTT010000010.1 GCA_017987425.1 Candidatus Omnitrophota bacterium | reverse complement strand
CATGGACGTTGTCATGGGTGATGAGGGCCGCGAGAACGAGGGCGATATTTTGATGGCCGCCCAGTATGTTACGCCTGAAGCCATCAATTTTATGGCCAAGTATGCCCGCGGGCTTGTTTGCGTACCGATGGAAGAGGAGCAGTTGAACCGTCTGGATCTTCACCCGATGAAGGACGACGTTCTAAGCCACAAGCATCAGCGCTGCAATACGGGATGGGCGATTTCGGTCGATGCCGCTCAGGGCATCACGACGGGTATCTCCGCTTTTGACCGTGCCTATACGGTTAAATTAATGATCGATTCCAAATCCAATCCGGGCGATTTTGTGACCCCGGGTCACTTGTTTCCGCTACGCGCAAAAAGAGGCGGGGTTCTGGTCAGAGCCGGACACACGGAAGCTTCCGTCGATCTCACGCGTCTGGCCGGACTTTTTCCGGCGGGCGTCATCTGCGAGATCATGAATGATGACGGCACCATGGCGCGTACCACCGACATCCTCGAATTTGCCAAGAAACATAAACTTAAAATTTGTTCCATCGACAGCCTCATTGAATACCGCCGCAAATATGAAAAGCTGGTTGAACGCTGCGTTGAAACCAAGCTTCCGACCGAAGCCGGTGAATTCCGCATGATCGGTTATCGTTCCAAACTGGATGAAACCATTCATGTGGCTCTGGTTAAGGGAACCATAGACGGGACTGTCCCGGTTCTGGTGCGCGTTCAGTCCGAATGTTTGACGGGAGATGTCTTCGGTTCTTTGCGATGCGACTGCAATCCGCAGTTGAAGAATGCATTGCAGTCGATCGAATCTGCCGGGGCGGGTGTTTTGCTTTACATCCGTCAGGAAGGCCGCGGCATCGGACTCATCAATAAATTAAAAGCCTACAATCTTCAGGATAACGGCATGGATACCGTCGAGGCTAATGAAGCTCTGGGTTTCGCTCCTGATCTTCGTGACTACGGCATCGGTGCTCAAATTCTCGTTGATTTGGGAGTCAAACAGATGCGTCTATTGACCAACAACCCGCGTAAAATCGTCGGATTGGAAGGCTACGGTCTTTCGGTGGCTGAGCGGGTTGCGCTTAAAGTTCCGCAAAATCCCAAGAACGAAAAATATTTGAAGACTAAAAAAGACAAAATGGGACACATGCTTTAGTTTCTGTTTCAAGGTTTCTTTAAACTTTATTATTCGACGTTCATTGAAAGTTCATATGCCAAGCCCGAAAATAGCTGTAATCATCAGCCGCTTCAACGAGTTCATTACCCACCGTCTGCTTCAGGGATGCCTGAATGAGCTTAAGAGAAACGGTTTTAAAGACGCTCAGATTACGATTACATGGGTTCCCGGAGCTTTGGAATTGCCTCTGGCAGCATTGAAATCGGCCGGGCGTAAAGATATATCGGGAGTGATCTGTTTAGGTGCTATACTTCGGGGTGAGACATACCATTTTGAATTGGTTGCCAATGAGTCAGCCCGTGGTATCATGGACGTGGCTTTAAAGACAGGTAAACCGGTTATTTTCGGCGTGCTTGCAACCGAGACGATTGAACAGGCCAACCAGCGTTCCCGGCTGGACGGCGGAGACAATAAAGGCCGGGATGCGGCAGAAACCGTTTTGGAAATGATTGAAGTTGTTAAACGCGTTAAAACAATCCGTAAGACTTAGTTCTTTTTGAAAATATGAGACGACGTACACAAGCTCGCGAATGCGCTCTTAGAATTCTTTATCAGGCGGATATTACCAGGCGTCCTATCGATTTGGTGGCTGTCAGCTATTGGGAAGACGACGAACTTAAGGATGAAGAAGCGCGCAATGACGAGGTGATCACTTTTGCCAACCGCCTGGTGCTGGGGGTTAAAGGCGCCTTGGAAGCGATCGACGGTAAAATCTCCGAGTATGCCACCAACTGGCAGCTCAAAAGAATGGCGGTCATCGACCGCAACATTCTCCGTCTCGGTGTTTTTGAACTTAAGCATGCCAGCGACATTCCTCCCAAAGTCGCCATTAACGAAGCCGTCGAACTCGCCAAGAAATACGGCGATCTGGAATCCAGCAAGTTCGTCAACGGCATTCTCGATAAAATCCACAAAAAAGAACTCTCGGCCGAACAACCACCAAAAGAATGACCAAGTGGGCCGACCTTCACATCCATACCTATTATTCCGACAGTACTTCTTCGCCTGAGGAAGTTGTTGAAGACGCCGTTAAAGCCGGGCTTTCCTGCATTGCCATTACCGATCATGACGTTATCGACGGGATAGAACCCGTCAGAGCAGCCGCAAAAGCGCACGACATCGAAGTCATTGCGGGTATCGAACTTTCCTCCGAATTAAACGGTAAAGACATTCATATCCTGGGATATGGTTTTGACTGCACGCGCGGGCCGCTGTTTGAAAAGCTCGGAGCAATCCAGCAGGCGCGTATCGACAGGATCAAGGTCATGATCGAAAAGCTTAAGGGGCTAGGCGTCAACAATATCACTTTTGAAGAAGTCGCCGCCAAGACAAAATCCAATGCGGTCGGTCGTCCGCACTTGGCCGCGGTCCTTCATGAAAAAGGCTGGGTCAATTCTGTCCGCTCTGCATTCGACAAATACATTGGGGAAGGCGGACCGGCATATTACACGAAATACAACCAAACGCCGTTTGAGGCGATCAAACTGATCACGGATTCCGGCGGGGTCGCCGTCATGGCTCATCCCATGCTGACGCAAAAAGATGAGCTCATCTCCCAGTTCGTCAAGTCCGGCATGGAAGGGCTTGAGGTCTATTATCCTCATTGTTCGGAAACTGTTTTGAAGTTTTACAAGAATATTGCGAAGAAATATAATATTCTGACGACGGGCGGATCGGACGCGCACGGCAAAGCAAAGACTCACACGTATGTCGGCAAGACGCAAATCCCTTACGAACTTGTCGAGGCCTTGAAAGAAAAATTCAGACGTATATGAACGACGACGCTTACATGCAGTGCGCTTATGAGCTCGCCTTAAAAGGGCGGGGCAGGACTTCTCCCAATCCAATGGTGGGTGCCGTAATTGTCAAGGGCGGCAAAATTGTCGGCCGGGGCTTTCATGAGCGCTGCGGCGGCGATCATGCCGAGATTGCGGCGTTAAAAGATGCCGGCGCGAAAGCCAAGGGCGCTGTCATGTATGTCACGCTTGAGCCGTGCGCCCACTACGGCCGCACACCGCCTTGTGTCAAAAGTATTATCGACAGCGGTATCGCCAAAGTTGTCATCGGCATGAAAGATCCGAATCCGCTGATGAACGGTAAGTCCGTTTCGATCCTTAAAAAATTCGGGATTAAAGTTGAAGTCGGCTGCATGGAGACTGTGCTTGCGCGGATGAATGAAGTCTTTATCAAATACATTAAGGAACGTGTGCCTTTTGTGACCGCCAAGATCGCTCAGACGATCGATGGGAAGATTGCGACGGCCAATGGCAGTTCGAAATGGATCACTTCATCGGCCTCCCGTGATTATGCCCGCGCGCGGCGCGATGAATTCGATGCGATCATGGCCGGGGCCAACACCGTGGCGAAGGATGATCCGGGTCTTAATCCTTCCAGTAAAGACAAGAAACTTAAAAAAATCATCGTGGATTCCACATTAAGGATTTCGCTCAAAGCCAAACTTTTTTTGGACTCTGATCCTTCCGATATCATTGTTGCCACAACGCAGCAGGCATCACAAGCCAAGGTTCAGACTTTTATTAAAAAAGGCGTGCGTGTTTTTATCGCGCCCGCCAAAGGCAAGCACCGGCATGTGGATTTAAAATGGCTCATGAAGGAGCTGGTAAAGATCGAGATTTCATCTGTGTTGATTGAAGGCGGCGGGAGGCTGATCGGCCGCGCGCTGAAAGACGGTCTTGTCGACCGTATGATGATTTACATCGCTCCGAAGATTTTCGGCGACCAGAACGCGGTCAGTTCGGTGGCCGGTTTAAATGTGCTGAAGGTCGACCGTGCGGTCGGGTTGGACCGCATCACCGTCGATTATTTGAAACCCGATTTTCTTATCCAAGGTTATGTTCACAGGAATCATTGAAGACATAGGCACGATTGAGGCCGTTGAAAAACAGGAAAACTTGTATAAGTTTTCGGTGAAGGCGCCCAAGATTTCCCGCGGGATCAAGCTGGGTGATAGCGTTTCCGTCGATGGTGTCTGTCTGACTGTTGCGGTGGTCAAGAAATCTGTTCTGACTTTCGATCTGATGAAGGACACTCTGGATTCGACAACCCTTGGGGTGTTGGGACTTGGAGCGCGGGTCAATCTGGAGCGCGCGATGCAGACGGGCGGCAGGTTCGGCGGCCATGTGGTAACCGGGCATGTGGACGGATGCTCTAAAATCATCGAGATTATCCGCGGAAAGAATTACATCGAATTTCGGTTAGACATCCCAAAAGGTCTCAAAAAATTTATCGTGACCAAAGGCTCGGTCACGTTAAACGGCATCAGTCTGACCGTCGGAAAAGTTCTTAAAGACTGCTTTTCGGTTTCTCTCATTCCTTTTACAATAAAGGAGACGACGATGTCCGACAAAAAGGCCGGGGACCGGTTGAATATCGAGGCTGATATTCTGGCAAGATACATTCTAAACGCGAAATAGCACATGAAAAAACGCGTGGTCATTACTGGAATCGGGATCATCTGCGGTATTGCCAAGGGCCGTGAAGAGTATTGGCAGGCCTTGAAGGAAGGGCGTGTCGGTTACCGCCCCATCACGTTCTTCGATACCGCTGAATATCCGGTTAAAGTTGCCGGCGAGATCACGGACTTCGATCCGAAAATATACATGGGGCCCAAGGGGCTGCGCACGCTCGACCGCAGCACAACGCTGGTTGTCTCAGCGGCGAAACAGGCAATCGTCGATAGCGGATTTACGATCACACCGGAAAATACGGATGATGTCGGCGTCTCGATCGGGACGACGTTAGGCAGTATCAAAAGCATCGCGGATTTCGATGCAGTCACTCTTCGCGAAGGTCCGCGCGCAGTCAACCCGGCGCTCTTTCCAAACACGGTCATCAACTCTCCGGCCAGCCAGATTTCCATCTGGCACAAGATCGCAGGGTTTAATTCCACCATATCCACTGGTTTTTGCGCGTCAATGGATGCCATCCAGTACGCGTATGACTTCATTCAATGGGACCGCGTTCATATGGTCTACGCCGGCGGGGTCGAAGAATTTTGTCTGCAGACGTATCTCGGGTTTAATGCGATCAAATATCTTTCCGGTTCCAAAGAAGGGGAAGAGTTCATCAGCTGTCCGTTTGATAAGCGCCGCAACGGGATCACACTGGGTGAAGGGGCGTGCGTCCTTGCCGTCGAGGAATATGAACATGCCAAGGCGCGCGGAGCAAACATCCTGGCCGAGATAGTGGGGTTCGGTTACAGTTTCGATCCGGTCAAGATCCATAAGTTTAATCCGCGCGGTACGGGCATGAAAGAGGCGATGCGCAATGCTCTTCAGGAAAATGACCTGGAGCCCAAGGATATCGATTACATTTGCGCGAATGCCAACTCAACCCAGGCGGCCGACAAGATTGAGACCGATGCGATCAAGGAAATCTTCGGCGATCTGGCTTATAAAATACCGGTGAGCGCCGTCAAATCCATGGTGGGGGAATGCTACAGTGTGACGGCGGCGTTCAATGTGGCGGCCGCAGTGGGTGCGATCAGCGACAATTTTCTTTTTCCGACGGTAAACTATGAGGTCAAGGATCCCAATTGCGATCTTGATTATGTTCCCAACAAGATGCGTAAGAAGTCATTGAAGCATGTACTGGTCAATTGTTTCGGACCTAATGGTAATAACAATTGCATGGTGTTGAAAAAATATGAATGATCCATTTCTGAAAAACCAGACGGCCGTTGTCACCGGCGCTTCGCGCGGTATAGGACGCGCGATCGCGCTTAAACTCGCGGACCTGGGCGCGAATGTCGCATTCAATTATCAGTCAAGCAGTGAACATGCCGCGACGCTCGAGAAAGAATTATCCGCCAAAGGCGTGAAGGCCAAAGGCACTTCGGTCGATATCAAGAATTTTGATCAGGTCAAACAATGGATCGAGGCGACCAAAACAGAATTCGGTTCTTTGGATATTCTGGTCAATAATGCCGGTATTATCCGCGATAAAGCGCTCATGATGATGTCATCGGAAGACTGGCAGCAGGTTATCGATACGAACCTGACCGGTGTGTTTAACGCGACCCGTTCCTGCATTGTGACGTTTATGAAGCAGAAGAAGGGGCAGATCGTCAATATTTCTTCGGTCAGCGGGGTCATCGGCCTGCCGCGCCAGATCAATTATTCGGCAAGTAAAGGCGGGATCAACGCGTTCACCAAAGCTCTTGCGAAAGAGGTGGCGTCCTACGGCATCCGCGTCAATGCGGTCGCGCCGGGATTCATCGAGACCGAAATTCTGTCCGGATTCAATGACGAGCAGAAAAAGAAAATTACGGAAATGATCCCGCTCGGACGCATCGGCGCGGTCGCTGATGTGGCCGGGGTAGTTGAATATCTTTTAAGCGATCATGCCGCTTATGTTACGGGGCAGATCATTGTGGTTGATGGCGGCTTAGCCATACGATAATCAAATTAGGTTAAACTTTTTTTAAAGGAGCGATTATGCAGCTTGATGTCCGTGAAATTCAAAAAATCATTCCGCACCGTTTTCCTTTTCTATTGATCGATAAAGTCATAGATCTTGTTCCCGGCGAAAAGCTTGTTGCGGTCAAAAACGTTTCGGTGAACGAGCACCATTTTGTGGGGCATTTTCCTGGTGAGAAAGTAATGCCTGGCGTTCTCATTATTGAGGCCATGGCCCAGGCCGCCTGTGTTTATTTTTATTACAGCAAGAATCTTCAGGGAAAGAACCTGATTTATTATCTGGCCAAAACGACCGCGAGGTTCCATACGCCGGTTGTGCCGGGGGACCAGCTGCGCATCGAAGTAACCACCATCAAACTTCTGTCCAAGGCCGGGTTCCTCAAGACCGAGGCCTATGTGAAGGATAAGCTGGTGGCCGAGGCTGAAATAGGGTTTGGTATTAAGGAAGTTTAAGGGTTGATTTTTAGAACTTTGGACTGAAATTTTAGTGTTTTGCGGGCAGATATTAGTTTGACGAAGCTATTCGACGATGTTAGAATAGCGCCTTATTGTTACGCTTGTTTCAATCAAATTTTATTTCAGATTTACGGGAAGTAGCGCAGATGGCTAGCGCGCAACGTTCGGGACGTTGAGGTCGTGGGTTCAAGCCCCACCTTCCCGATTTTTTATTCGCCTCTCAGGCGATTCCTTGGTCATGGTCCGATCACACATTTATTTCAAGGGTATGGTTCAGGGGGTGGGATTTCGATACACCGCCCGTAACTATGCGGTGGATCTGGATCTCAAGGGCTGGGTCAAAAATCTGCCGGACGGTCGGGTGGAGCTGATGAGCGAAGGCCCCAAAGCCGCGGTAGAAGAGTTAATAGAGAAGTTAAAAGATCATTACGGTGGTTATATCCATGATGTCCAGGCAGGGTATTCGGATGTCATCGGCGAATTCACCGATTTTAAAATAGCTTTCTAACATCCAGCCGTTCTGGATGTTCATCTAATGGTTTAATCCCATGGATCAGAATAGAGCAAAACGGGATATTGAGCGTTTATCCCGTTTGATCGAAGAACATAACGAGCAGTACTACATTCACAATAATCCCACCGTTTCCGACGCTGAATATGACAAGCTTTTAAAGGAGTTGTCAGCGCTGGAAAGACAGTTTCCCCAGTTTAAACTCAAGCATTCTCCGACCGACCGCATCGGCGCCTCTATTCCGACATCCGTCAAGACCGTCAGTCATAAAGTCAAAATGTATTCGCTGGATAACACCTATTCTTTTGACGATTTGGACCAATGGCAGAAGAGGGTGTTTAAGGGGCTTGGAACGCAGGCTGTTGAATACGCGGTCGAATTAAAAATGGACGGCGTGAGCGTCACAGTCATTTATGAAGACGGCGAATTTGTGCTCGGGGCAACGCGCGGCGATGGATCGACCGGCGAAGATGTGACGCATCATCTGAAGATGATCCGAAGCATTCCTTTAAGATTTAAGGACGAGAAAAACTCTTCGAAAATTAAACTTCTGGAAGCCCGCGGCGAGGCTTACATGAGCCACGCGGATTTCGAGAGGCTTAACGACGAGCGCAAGAAGGCTGACGAAGAAGTGTTTGCCAATCCGCGTAATGCCGCCGGAGGTTCGCTAAAGCTGCTTGATCCTCATCTGGCCGCGCAGCGCAAACTGAAATTTTTCGTTCATTCGTTCGGACGATGGGAAGGCGCCGATGCACCTCAAACCCACGGCGAATTTTTGAATGCGATCAAACATCTTGGATTGCCTATTAATCCGTACAACCGAATCTGCCGGTCATTGGATGAGGTTAAGCTGTTTTGCGAAGAATTTCAAAACAAGCGTACGGAATTGCCCTACGATGTCGACGGCGTTGTGATCAAGGTTGATTCATACAAACAGCGTGAGGTGCTGGGGTTTACGCTAAAATCGCCGCGCTGGGCGGTGGCGTATAAGTTTCCCGCCTATCAGGCGACGACTGTTCTACGAGAAATTAATTTTCAGGTGGGACGCACGGGCGTCATTACTCCGGTCGCCGAGCTTGAGCCTGTGCCATGCGGAGGCGTGACCATCAGACGCGCCACATTGCATAATTTTGATGAAATCAAACGCCTCGGGGTGCGCTCCGGTGACAGAGTACTCATCGAACGCGCGGGTGATGTCATTCCCAAAATCATCAAAGTTGTGCAGTCGTCCGGCCCCAATAACAAGTCGTTTCAGCTGCCTGACTCTTGCCCATCCTGCGGAGAAAAAATTGTTAAGGAAAAAGATGAGGATGTGGCTTACCGCTGCGTTAATCCGTCGTGTCCCAAACAGCTGGAGCGAACACTTGTTCATTTTGCTTCCCGCGATGCGCTGGATATTGACGGGCTCGGCGAGGTTGTGATCAATCAGCTGTTGGACCGTAAATGGGTGAAAGATCCAGCCGATATTTATACATTGACCAAAGAGCAGTTGATGGAGCTGAATTTGTTTAAGGACAAGAAGGCTGATAATTTACTTGCCGCCATCGTCGGAAGCAAACAGCGGCCGCTCTCGAGATTTATATTTGGGCTTGGCATCTCCAACATCGGCGCGAAAGCGGCGTATTCGATTGCCCAGCATTACGGGACGATTGATAAGCTGGTCAATGCATCGCAGGAAGAGTTGGAGACGATCAAGGATGTCGGATCGGTGATGTCGGAAGCGGTGGTCAATTTCTTCAAACGGGCAACCGTGCGCCGTTTGATCGACAAATTTAAAAAGGCCGGACTTGCTCTGAACGAAACGAAGTTTGAGACTGAGGACGGCCGTCTTGCCGGCAAGAAATTTGTTTTTACCGGAGAACTGAACGATCTGAGCCGTGATGACGCGGGTGAGATCGTCAAAAAGCTCGGTGGAGAAGTGGTGTCATCCGTCAGCGCCAAAACGGATTTTGTCGTGGCTGGCGAGAACGCCGGTTCCAAGCTTGTTAAGGCCAGGGAACTGGGTGTCAAAATATTAACGCAGAAGGAATTTGAGGAGATGACCCGATGAGAATGAATACGATTGAATCCCGCCGGTGGTTTTCTGTTCTGGCTTTATGCCTGGTGATCGCCGTCATGACTACGGGCTGCGCGTCCCTAAAAAAGAAATTTACCCGTCAGAAAAAGAAGGATGCATCTGTTGATGATAAATTCATCCCTGTTCTTGAACCGGAAGTTTATCCCGTCAAGAAAGAGGGTCCCTACGAGCATTATGCCCAGCAGTATACGCTGTTTAATGTCTGGATTTCAGACTTCACGGATAACTTTCAGGGGAACATGAGAAATCAGAAACGGATGATTGCCGATCTTCAGTCGGCGCTTAAAGCGGTCCGTGAGATGAAGTCGGTCGTCCAGACGCCGGTCATTGAAGGTCTTACAAAGATCGAGAAACAAGTGGAATATTTACTGGAAGAGTATCAAAAGCCGGAAGCTTTTCGAAACACTTCACGTATATCAAGTGAGCTTCGCAGCGTCGACCGGATTGTGCGCCAAGAGTTTAAACCGACATCAGTCAAGGCGAGTTTGATTGCCGAGTAGGGACATGAAAGACCTGATCCGGGAATTCATCGATTATATTTCCGTCGAGCGCGGACTTGCCAAGAATACTCTTATGGCCTATGAGCGGGATTTGGGTATATATGTCCGTTATTTGAAGAAAGCCAACATCGAGAATCCTGATGCGGTCAGCCGTCAGAAAGTGTCCGATTTCCTTTATGAGTTAAAAAAGAACGAGCTTGCAACCGCATCCATCTGCCGGGCGCTGACCGCTGTTAAAATGTTTCACCGTTTTCTGGTTAGAGAGAATTTTGCGAAGGACGATCCTACCAATCTGGTGGAGACGCCCAAGATGTGGAAGAGGGTTCCGGAGGTGATGTCCCAGGCCGAGGTTGAGTCGATAATCCGTGCGGCGCAGGGAAAGACGCCGCAGATGATCAGAGATTATGCGATCCTCGAGCTTTTTTACGCGAGCGGCATGCGTGTTTCGGAATTGGCGGATTTGAAGTTAAGTGGTCTTAACTTTGAGGTGGGTTATGTGCGTTGCATCGGAAAGGGCAGAAAAGAGCGTCTTATTCCGATCGGAAAGAAATCGCGTGAAGCATTAGCGTTGTACTGTCAAAAGGTAAGGCCGAAACTGGAATCCAAGTCGACGGGTACGGACGTTCTATTTTTAAGCCGATTGGGCAAACGCATCAGCCGTCAGGCGATATGGAATTTGATCAAGGAATACGCCAAAAAGGCCAATATCAAAAAGAATATTAAGCCGCATACAATGCGGCATACTTTCGCAACGCATCTTCTGGAACACGGGGCGGATCTGCGTTCCGTTCAGGAAATGCTCGGGCATTCGGATATATCGACGACACAGATTTATACGCATGTGGATAAGGAGCGTTTGAAATCGGTGCACAAACAATTTCATCCGCGGAGTTAAAGTGGTGAGAAATTTTCTGGAGCGACTCGAAGCCGGGTCTTTTAAAATTGTTTGCGATGCAGGGCTGTTGGCGGAACAGTCGGCTCAACGCGCCTTTGTAGCCGGCGGATGTGTGCGTGATTTAATATTGGGCAGGAAAGTCAAAGACCTGGATATTGTCATCGACGGGGATGCCGCGCTCGTGGCGAAGAAATTCGCGTCTTTGCATGGCGGTACTGTGGTCAGATACCCTCAGTTTGGAACAGCGACAGTCAAATTTCCCGACGGAAGAGCAATTGATTTTGCCTCCGTCCGCCAGGAGGTGTATCCGTCTCCGGGTGCGCTGCCGGTGGTAACGCCGGGTACGTTGGAGCAAGATCTTTTTCGCCGTGATTTTACGATCAATGCCATGGCCATTGAGATCGGTCCTGAGCGTTTTGGGCGATTGATCGATCATTACAACGGTTTGAATGATTTGAAACGGAAAGCCGTCCGGGTTTTGCATAGTAAAAGTTTTATCGATGATCCTACGCGTATTTTGCGTGCCGTTCGGTTTGAGGAAAGATTCGGTTTTCCCATCGAACCTGTGACGCTCGGATTAATACGTCTGGCAGTGAAACGCGGCGCGGTCCATACCGTCAAGCCGCAGCGGTTCTTTGAAGAATTCCGGAAGAATTTAAAAGAAACCGAGGCTTCGAGAAATCTCAGGAGGCTATCGCAATTTGGAGTGTTAAAGTCGCTGAGCAATGATATCAAGTTTGACGGGCAGAGATTCCGATTAGCCCATGAAGCGGGGCGCGCATTGGTTTGGGCGCAAAAAAATTTAAAGGATGAGGCTGGTTTAAGCGGCTGGCTTATTTACTGGATGATTTTATGCGATGGTATGTCGTTGGAACGCGTCACCAAACTGCTGGAGCGCTTTGCTTTTACCGCCGTCGATAGAATCAAAATGACAAACGCGGTTTCTTCATCGGAGGCGATCAAGATGCTTGCCCGGCGCCGTCTGTCGACAGCTCAAGTGTTTGAGCTTTTGCGTTCCAGAAGTATTGAGGAATTGCTTTATATCTGGTCCAAAAGTCCTTCCATTCGTAGTGTGGTTCAGAAGTATCTTTTGCAATGGCGGCATGTCAGCCTAAAAATTACGGGGGACGATCTTAAAAAGCTTGGAATACCGTCGGGAAAAATATTTAAGAATATTCTGGATGAGGTTTTATACAGTGTCGTTGACGGCCGTTGCCGGCTGAGGTCTCAGCAGCTGGCTTATGCCGAGGCGATCTATCAACAAAGTCAGCATTAAGGAGTTTGTATGTCACGCATGGAAAGAGTTAATCAGCAGATCAAGCGCGAAATCGGGAATATGATCCAGTATGGGGAGATCAATGATCCCCGTCTGACGTTTGTGACCATAACTTATGTGGAATGCAGCAAGGACCTTCAGCATGCCCGTGTGGGATTCAGCGTTCTGTCTAATAATCATAAGGAAATTCAGAGTGTTCAGGAAGGCTTAAGCAGCGCCCGCGGGTTTGTCCGAAAATTAATCGGCCAGAGAGTGCGGCTGCGTTATACACCCGAAATCGTGTTTATTCATGATAATTCACTGGCTTATTCTTCGGCAATCGACCAGACACTCGAGGATATAAAAAAGATTCAGAAAGAAGGCGGATCAACAGATGAATTATAAATCTATCGTCGGAATTATTAAAAAGCATAAAAAGTTTCTGGTTACGACTCATGTCAACCCGGATGCGGATGCGATCGGTTCGGCGCTCGCGATGGCGGTTGTTCTCAAGTCGTTGGGGAAAACGGTTATGGTTTTCAACGAAGACCCTGTTCCCGGATGGTTGAAGTTTTTGCCGAAGACCGCTTGGGTCAAAAAGCCTTCAGATGTTAAAGAGTTTGATTATGACGTAGCCATAGCCGTGGACTGCGGTGACGCCGCCCGTATCGGCAATGTGCGCGGTCTTTTAAGGACGGGAAAAATCCTTGTTAATATTGATCATCATAAGACGAATGACCTTTTCGGCGATGCGAATGTTGTTCTGCCCAAAGCTTCATCGACGGCGGAAGTCCTTTATGAAATCTTTAAAGAAATGAAAGTGGTTTGGTCCAAGGAATTGGCGTCGTTGATTTATGCCGGCATCATGACCGATACCGGTTCGTTCCGTTACGACTGCACATCAGCCAGGACTCATGCCATTGCGGGGGAGTTGCTTGCCTGCGGTGTATATCCGCAGGAGATTTATACCGGTATTTATGATGTTGTATCCGTCGGAGATCTTAAGGTCTTTACGAAGATTGCGAACAAGGTGGAGTTTATCGAGGACGGAAAGGTTGCCTGTCTTGAGCTTAGAAAGAAAGACCTCTCGAAAGTTTCGGATGGGTTTGATGTGCGAGACAGAATGTTCGGGTTCTTGAGGTCCGCGCAAGGCGTTGAGGTGATTGTCATTCTTAATGAAGTCGGTAAATTCAGAACCAGGGTCAACTTTCGCAGCAAGGGCCGCGTGGATGTGGCGCAGTTGGCTGCGCAATTTCAGGGCGGTGGACATGCCAAAGCCAGCGGCTGCACGCTAGAAGCGGGCATTAAAGAAGCTAGAAAAGAAATTCTAAACGCCATCGGTAAGGAGCTTTAATGGACGGAATTATTATAGTCGATAAGCCGACAGGGATGACTTCCCACGATGTTGTCAGCCGTGTACGGCGCAGGCTGAACATGCGCCGCGTCGGACATGCGGGGACTCTTGATCCTTTGGCAACTGGAGTCTTGATCATGTTGATTGGCCGTTCGACAAAACTTTTCGACCGGTTTGTGGCTTTCGATAAAGGTTATGCCGCGACGCTCAGGCTCGGAACTCAAACGACATCTGCCGATATAACAGGAGAAATAATCGATCAGAAACCTTTCGATCATATCAGCCGGGCGGAAGTGGAAGACGTCCTGCGTCAGTTTGTCGGTGAGTCCGAGCAGATGCCGCCGATGGTTTCAGCGGTCAAATATAAAGGCGAAAGGTTATATCGACTTGCCCGGAAAGGTATTGTGGTTGATCGACCAGCTCGTAAAATACGTATTGATGTCCTGAATCTGGTCGACTATGAATTACCGGAGGTTAAGTTTCACATGGAGTGTTCCAAAGGGACGTACGTGCGAACGCTCGCGGAAGATGTCGGAGCAAAGCTTGGATGCGGCGCGTGTATTACGCAGATCGAGCGCACCCGTGTCGGGGATTTTCGTCTGGAAGATGCCGTTAAATTAGAGGATCTCAATGCAAGTCATGTACGGAGCTGGCCGGGCTAAGCCGGCTCTTAAAAATACAGTCGCGGCCATCGGAATCTTCGACGGGGTTCACAAAGGGCATCAGCATCTGATACGCAGGATGGTGGCTTCCGCCCGCCGGAGAAAATCGAAAAGCATTGTGGTTACTTTTCATCCTCATCCGGTGGAAGTGCTGCATCACAAGAAAGTCGCTTATCTGGTCTCGCTTCCCCAGAGGCTGGAACTCATCAAAAAACTGGGTGTTGATATTGTGATGGTGATCCGTTTTACCGAACAATTTTCCCGTCTGCGCCCTGAGGAATTCGTTGAGAAATATCTCGTGCGCCGGCTGGGCGTTCAGGAGGTTTTTGTCGGTGATGATTTTCGTTTCGGTCAAAACCGCAGCGGTGATGTTGATTCCTTCGAAGTGATAGGTAAGAGATTCGGATTTTCCGTCAAACATATGCGTCCCGTCAAAAAAATTTCCGACAAAATCAGCAGCTCATCGCTAAGAGAGTTGATTAGTAGCGGAAGTTTGCAGGAAGCTGCTTCAATGCTTGGCCGTAAAGTTTCAGTATCAGGTAAAGTTGTTCACGGAAGCGCCAGAGGAAAAGAACTTGGATATCCTACGGCCAATATCAAAGTGGACAGCGGAATTCTTCCCCCTCAGGGGGTCTATGTTGTTCGAGTTGGATTAAACGGACGGATGTTAAAAGGGATGGTTAATCTGGGTAGTCGTCCTTCATTTGCCGATAAAAATCCGCAGATACATTTTGAAGCCCATATTCTCGATTTTAACAAAAACATTTATGGGCGTAATCTCAATGTTGAGTTTATTAAAAAAATTCGTGATGAGCAAAAATTTTCATCCGTTGATGAGCTTGTCTCACAAATCCGGTCAGATGAACATTTCACGCGTAAATATTTTCGTCTCCGGCCTGCCTTGGCGCGTTTGCCCTAAATAATAAATTTATAGAAATTGTGGTGTCATTGTGGAGGGGGGAAACTTCCTTCCTGACCTTCCATAATCTTACATTCTCTTGGTATTTGCTGCCTTCCTTAGTATTCTTTCCTTAAATAGTGCACCATATATAGATAATTTTTGATTAAATATCGCAACATATTGATATTGAATAAATTGTTGCGTTTGTGTGTTGACAATGCATTTTCTGTTCATTATACTTTGGTTAATAGTGGAGCATAGTGGAGCAAGGTGGCGACAGAATCATTAATGATGTGTTAAGGATTAATGAGGATTTTTCATGTTTTACGGCGAATATATTCACGGTATCGATAAAAAAGGCAGGATTATTCTGCCTTCGCGTTTCCGTGACGCCGCCAAAGAAAATAATATCGAGCGTTTTTTTGTGACACGCGGTCTGGATAAATGCATCTTCATGTTCAGTGAGTACGAATGGAGAGTGCAGGAACAGAAATTTAAAAATTTGTCGTTTACGAAGCAGGAAGCCAGGACATTCAACCGCATGTTTTTCTCGGGGGCCGTTGACGTCATTCCCGATGGACAGGGACGATTTATTGTTCCCCAGTATTTAAAGGAATTTGCATCCATTTCTAAAGAAGTCGTGATTATCGGCGTTTCGAACCGCATCGAAATCTGGGACAGTCCGACATGGAAAAATTTCTTCAATCAATCGAACAGTGTTTTTGAGCAAACTGCTGAAAAGATGATGGATTTGTAAACCCGCGGACCTTTAAAGTCCTATCAAGGAGACTGTAATGTCGATTCTTCCAACTAACAGCATAATTTTTAAGCATATGATTGATCTCAAAAGCTGCGGTTGCGTTTTTTGTTACACGCAGGAAGAAAGTTCCGGACGTACCAGACTGTTTTTGATTTTTAAAGATAAAGGGCGCGTCTATTCCCGCAACGGGTTGCGCGGCATTTGGGAAGAAATGAACAATCCCCAGGAAAGCGCCTACATACTCGAGACCTATAGCAAGGCGATCGCGGAACAGAAGATTCCCTGTTTTGCGACCTCGGTTCAAGAATTGACGTATGTCTAGTTCTTGGTGTAAAGAAAGAAGTTTTTCTGATGAGCGAAGAAGCATTGCATCTGCCGGTTATGGCGCGGGAAGTTGAAGAGTTTTTGAATCCGCAGGCTGGGGGATGTTTTCTTGACGGAACTTTGGGATTAGCAGGACATTCCGTCTTGATTGCGCAAAAGATCGGTTCTTCGGGGCGTTTGATTGCGCTCGATAAGGATCAAAAAGCGCTGGCGCTGGCCCGGAAAAAACTCTCGACGTTCACTGGCAAGGTGGATTTGGTTCACAGTGATTTTCGCGATTTCGATGTGGTTTTAAAAAAGCTCGGAGTGGATGCGGTCGACGGAATGCTCTTTGATTTAGGAATTTCAAGTTTTCAGCTGGATGCGCCGGAAAGAGGGTTCAGTTTCAGGTCAGAAGGACCGCTGGATATGCGGATGAATCAAGACGCATTGACATCGGCGGCTGACATCATCAATACGTTGCAGGAAGAAGAGCTGGCAAATGTGATTTTCACGTTCGGGGAAGAGCGATTCAGCCGGCGCATTGCGAAAGCGATTGTTCAATACAGGGCTCGTAAAAAGATTGAAACGACCAAGGAGCTTGAAGAAATTATTTTTACTTCGGTCCCAGTCTCGTATCGTCGTCAGAAAATACATCCGGCGACCAGAACATTTCAGGCGATTCGTATAGCCGTCAACAGAGAGCTTGAATCGCTTCAATTAATTATGGATAAATGTGCGGATTATCTTAAAGAAGGGGGGCGCATCGGCGTCATTTCCTTTCATTCATTGGAAGACCGCATTGTTAAAGAAAAATTTAAAAGTCTCGCGAAAAGCGGGATCATGACATTAATTGTTAAAAAACCTTTGCGTCCCAGTGACGATGAAATAAAATCAAACCCGCGTGCCAGGAGTGCCCGGTTTAGAGTCGCAGAAAGGACTACATGCAATTAAGTAAATGGATCAAACTTATGGCCTTCATCACAGTGCTTTCGTTGTTTTACATTCACCTGCAGATGAAGATCTACGACCTTGCCTATCAGGCCAAGCGTAAGGAACACCAGATCCAAAAGCTCCGGGACGATAACGGGTTGAACACATATCACATCCTCGCCTTAAAATCGGTCAGCAACATCGGACAAAAACTCCTCGTTGAGGATTCACAGATGCAGTTTGTCGGCAACGATAAAGTGTATGAGCTTGCGTCTTCTCGCCATGAAGGAAAGGCGATAGTCAATAAAACGCCCAAGTCGGCGATCGGTAATCTTTCGATGAGTGTCCAGAACTGGTTGACGGTTTCAACGCCCCAGGCGGAAGCAAAAGTCAGTCAATAAGCACTAGCATTTACCCGTTTGAATTAATGAGGTTAAATTGTACCCCCGCAGACATTCCCCCCGGTTTGGTTTGGTGTTCATATTTTTGATTTTCTGTTTTGTGGCTTTTGCAGTACGTCTGGTCTTGATTCAAGTGTTTAATTCCGAATTTCTCGCCGGCCTCGCTAAAAAACAGCACAATCATCTGATCGTACTTGAACCAAAGCGGGGCACGATATACGACCGCAACATGCGTCCGCTTGCGATCAACCTCCCTGTCTATTCGATGTATGCCAACTCCAAGTCCATGAGCGAAGCGGAAAAACAGCGGGCCGTTTCCATTCTTTCCGAAAAATTCGGTTTCGATAAAAAAATGCTCAGAAATCGTTTGGGGCGCGACAAATATTTTGTCTGGATCCAGCGTAAAATGACCGAAGAGGCATATGAACTGATCAAGGCCCAGAAATTAAAAGGCATCGAATTCGTCAAGGAAAGCAAACGCTATTATCCCAATAAATCTCTGGGATCTCATATCATCGGATTTGCCGGTATCGACAATAACGGTCTTGAAGGCATGGAGCTTCAGCTCGACAAATATTTAAAAGGCAAGGAAGGCATGTCGCAGATTTTGCGCGATGCTCGCCAGCGTGAACTTCTGCTGGAAAAAAATTATGTGGCCCAGCAGAACGGGTTTAACGTCATTCTGACGATTGATGAAACGATCCAGTATATCGCCGAGCGGGCGCTTGAGGCTGGGTTTAAAAAACATAACGCCAAAGGTGCTAGCATAATTGTTCTCAATCCCAAGACAGGTGAGATTCTGGCGCTGGCTAATCAGCCGACGTATAACTTGGAAGAGTTTTCAACCGTCAATCCCGAGAATAAAACCAATCGTGCATTGGCGTTTACCTATGAGCCTGGTTCCGTATTTAAAATCGTGGCGGCTTCTGCAGCGCTGGAAGAAAACGCGTTTAAAGAATCCGACATGATTTTTTGCGAGAATGGAAGCTACAAGGTCGGCAATCACTATCTTAAAGATCACGATCCGCTTGGAACTTTAAGTTTTAAGGAAGTCATTGAGCAATCGAGCAACATCGGGACGACTAAAATCGCCCAAAAGCTTGGCCCGGATGTTTTTTACCAGTATGCCCATAAATTCCGTTTCGGAATTAAGACTGGAATCGACATGGTCGGGGAGACTAACGGATGGCTCAAAAAGCCGACAGAATGGTCGAAAACTTCTATCGGCGCCATTCCCATCGGACAGGAAGTGACGGTGACGGCCATTCAGCTGGCAGGCGCTATTGCCGCGATTGCCAATGACGGTGTTTATATGAAGCCGTATATCGTAAAAGAAATCAGGGACGATCATGACCAGGTGATCGAATCATTTGAGCCGCAGGTGGTCGACCGGGTGATCACGCCAGAGACTGCCAAGCGCGTGCAGGCGATCCTTCAGGGTGTCGTTGATAACGGCACCGGCAAGAAAGCGCAGATACCCGGCATCACCGTCGCCGGAAAAACAGGAACGGCGCAGAAAGTGGAAGGCGGCCTTTATTCTCACAGTAAATTTTATGCATCTTTCCTGGGGTTTGCGCCGGTCGATGATCCGCAGCTGGCGGCCATTGTCATCTATGATGAACCGCATCCGGCTTATTACGGCGGAACAGTCTCGGCTCCGGTTTTTCAGGAAGTGATCAGCGATTCGCTTAAATATATAAGCACATTGCAGGACGATGACCAATAGAGGGATGACTATGCTATTGAAAGATCTTTTATCCGGGATTTACGAGGGGCCGCTTGGTGAACAATTCGCCGGTTATGAAATTCATTCCTTAAGCTGCGATTCCCGTTCGGTTGAAGAGCAGAGCCTGTTTGTCGCGCTTTCCGGCATGCGTTTCGACGGTAATCATTATATCCGTGAGGCGGTGGCCAAAGGCGCCGTGGCTGTCATACGTTCCGATGAGGCTAATACCCTCGAGGATATTCCCTCGTCGGTTTGTGTGATCGAGGTGTCGGATCCTAAGAAATTCTTGTCGGAAATCGCGATGCGTTTCTACGGCGCTCCGTCCAAACGTCTGAAGGTTTTCGGCATTACGGGAACCAATGGTAAGACGACGGTGACATATCTTCTTGAATCGATCGCGCATTCTCACAAAAAAAAATGCGCGGTCGTGGGCACTATTAATTACCGTATCGGCAATGAAATTCTGCCTTCGAAGAATACGACGCCTTCATTTCTGGAGAATCAGCAGTTTCTTTCGAGGCTTGCTGATCAAAGTGTTGATTATTCGTTTATGGAAGTTTCTTCGCATGCGCTTGTGCAGGGAAGAGTGGACCTGATTGATTTTCGCGTGGCGGTCTTTACGAATCTCACCGGCGACCATCTGGATTATCACAAGACAATGGAGGAGTATTTCCGCGCCAAATCGCTTTTGTTTAAGAATCTCTCGCGTGATGCTGTCGCGGTCATCAACGCGGATGACCCGTATGGTCAGAGGCTTTTGGAATTGACGAAGGCGAGAATTTTTACGTACGGTTTTAATCCTTCTGCCCGGATCAAGGCGTGCGATGTCCATTTCGGTTTTGGCGGATCAAAGATGACTATCGAGACGCCCGTTGGGAACTTTGAGCTTACGACGCCGCTCATCGGCATGCACAATGTTTATAATATCCTCGCGGCCGTCGGGACAAGCCTGGCCGACGGAATTCCGCTTGAGACAGTCAAGGGCGGCCTTCAACAGATCGGCCTTATTCCGGGCCGGCTTGAGGCCTTTGACAGCGGGCGCGAATTCTTTGTATTCATCGACTACGCCCATACGGAAGACGGGCTTAAAAATGTTCTGCAGGCGCTTCGCTCGACAGGCGAGACGCGCATCATCACCGTTTTCGGCTGCGGCGGAGACCGCGACCGCACCAAGCGTCCCAAAATGGGCAAGATAGCCTGTGAACTGTCAGATCACTCGATTGTGACAACGGATAATCCGCGCAGTGAAGACCCGCAAGCCATCATCGATGAAATCAAAACAGGTTTTACCAAAAATAATTATGAAATTGTCGTCGACCGGACGCAGGCAATCCATAAAGCTTTGTCCTTGGCGTCTCCGGGGGACGTCGTTCTCATCGCGGGCAAAGGCCACGAAACGTATCAGATCTTCAAAGACCGCACGATTGATTTTGACGAACGCGATGTCATCAGGGACTTTATCAAGGCGGGGTATGTTCAGCATTGACGAGATTTTAAAAGCGACGCAGGGTAAGCTGCTGCAGGGAAATCCTCAAGGAACGGTCAAGGGCGTTTCCATCGATTCGCGGGCGATAAAGACAAATGATTTGTTTATTGCCATTAAAGGCGAGAAACATGACGCGCATGATTTTATCGCCAAGGTCGTCCGTCAGGGTGTCAGTGTTCTTTTGGTTCACCGTCCGGTGAAAGTCAATAACCGCAAAGTGACCGTCATTCAGGTCAAGGACACGACCAGGGCGCTTGGCCATCTGGCGCGGTTTCACCGTCTGCGTTTTGATATTCCGGTCGTCGGCATCACAGGAAGCGCCGGTAAAACAACGACCAAGGAGATGATCGCCGCAGTCTTGAAGAAAAAATACAATGTTTTGGCGAATGAAGGCACGCAAAATAATCATATTGGTGTGCCGTTGACGCTGTTCAAGCTTCGCCGTGCGCACAAAGTTGCTGTCATTGAAATGGGGACCAATCAGCCGGGAGATATCGCCTGGCTGGCTGAGACGGCTTGTCCCACGATCGCTGTTCTGACCAACATCGGTGAATCACATTTGGAAAAATTGAAGACCCTGGAAGGCGTTTACAGAGAAAAAATGCATCTGGCAAAATTCGTCTCGTCCGACGGATATGTGATCTTTAACAAAGACGACATTTATTTGACGGATGTTCCCGGGGAAAGACTGCGGGGGCGCGTTATTTCATATGCGGTCAAAACCAAAGCGGACTATTCGGCGGTTGATGTGCGGGTAAACGCGTCTTTGGGGCTTAATTTTAAGACCGGTAAAAAACCGTATTTCCTGCAGACTTTTTCTGCGGACATGGCATATAATGCTCTCGCGGCAGTCGCATGCGCGCGGATTTTAGATGTTTCCGTTAAAGACATCCAGAATGCTTTTAAGGGTTTTCGCTTTCAGCGCGGACGGCAGGAGATCCTCAAGAAGCACGGTCTAATGATCATCAATGACAGTTACAACGCCAATCCTGTTTCGATGAGAAGTGCCGTCGCAACGCTCGATGCTTTTCCGGCCGAAGGAAAGCGCATTCTGATTTGCGCGGACATGCTGGAATTGGGATGGCGTTCCAAAGAGCTTCATCAAAAAGTCGGGGAATGTGTCGCCGCATCCAAAGTGGATGTGCTCATGACCCTGGGAGACCAGGCCCGCTGGATTTTGGAAAAAGCGCATCAGAAGAATCGGCGGCTTGTGGCCGTTCATTTTAACGAGTTGGAAGCGCTGAAGAATTATTTGTCTGTTTTGTGCGGTAAAGGCGACGTGGTCCTGGTCAAGGGATCGCGGCGCATGAGCATGGAGAATGTCGTCGACTTTCTCGTCAACAAATTAAGGAATTGACATGTTTTATTTTCTCACCGAGTTACGCGATGTTTATTCATACCTCAATATTTTTCGTTACATCACATTCCGTTCCGGTATGGCGGCCGTCACCACATTCCTTTTGTGTATGATTTTGGGTCCTTTGTTCATCAAAGCCTCCCGCCGCAAAAAAATGCAGGAAAAAGCCAAGAGGGACGACGCTCCGGATCTCGATAAATTTCAGGAATCCAAAGAAGGCACGCCGACGATGGGCGGCATCTTTATTATAGGAAGCATCGTTATCTCAACGCTTCTGTGGGCGAATTTGACAAACATATTTGTTATACTCACGCTTTTTATTTGCATTACCCTGGCGATTCTTGGCGGGCTTGATGATTACATCAAATTGACCCAGAAAAAAAGAGGACTCAGCGCCGGGGTCAAGTTTATCTGGCAGATTATTCTGGCCGGCGTTGTCGGGAGCGTCATTTATCTGGATCCTCATGTATCCACCCAGCTTGATATTCCTTTCTTCAAAAATATATTGATCAGTCTCGGTCCTCTCTATGTGATCTGGATAATCTGTGTGGTCGTCGGCGCTTCCAACGCGGTCAACCTTACGGACGGTCTGGATGGTCTGGCGATTGGTTGCACGCTCATGGTGGCGATCGCGCTGGGCTTGCTAAGTTATGTCGTCGGTCATGCCCAGTTCAGCGGGTATCTTTTTATTCCGTATATCTCCGGGGCGGGGGAGCTCACTGTCATCTGCGCCGCCATTGTCGGGGCTAGCCTCGGATTCTTATGGTTTAACTGTTATCCTGCGAGCGTCTTCATGGGCGATGTCGGGTCTCTGCCTTTGGGCGGCGTGCTTGGTACGATCGCGGTCTGCATCAAGAAGGAGCTTCTTCTGGTTTTTTTAGGAGGCGTGTTCGTTTTAGAGGCGGTTTCCGTCATCATGCAGGTGGCATCTTTCAAACTCACCGGCAAACGCATATTCAAGATGTCGCCGTTTCATCACCATCTGCAGCTCTCGGGATGGAGAGAATCGAAAATCATCGTGCGTTTCTGGATCATCGCCATCATCCTGGCCATCATCACGCTTTCAACATTGAAAATCCGTTAAAGGAATTACTGTGCTTTCATTTACACGTTCCGGCATTGATCTAAAGGACAAAAAGGTGACCGTGATCGGTGCGGCCCGCAGCGGAGTGGCTGCGGCCAATCTGGTAGTCCGTTTGGGCGGTATCGCAAAACTCTCCGAGTTCAAGAGTGAAGCGGCCGTCGGTGAGGAGATTCATGAACTGAATCCGCAAGTCAGCAAAGAATTCGGCGGACATACACGCGCATTTATTGAAGACAGTGATTATGTGGTATTAAGCCCGGGCGTGCGCAGGGACATCGCACCCGTCGGGTGGGCAGCGGCCCGGAATATTCCGGTCCTGGGGGAGATCGAATTCGGCTTTGCTTTCTGCCGCAGCAAGATCGTGGCTGTGACGGGAAGCAACGGAAAAACGACGGTTTCGACTTTGATCGCCGAGATTTTAAGACGTGCAGGATACAAGGTTTGCCTGTGCGGCAACATTGGACAACCCTTTACGAATTTTGTTCTCGACCTGACGGACAAAGACGTCGTCGTCCTTGAACTCAGCTCTTTTCAATTGGAAAGTACATCGAACTTCAGGCCTTATATCGGCGTCCTTCTGAACTTTACTGAAAATCATCTGGACCGGCACAAGGACCTCGACGAATATTTCGATGCCAAGTGGATGCTTTTCCAGAATCAGCGCCCGGTAGATTTTGCCGTGCTCAATTTTGATAACCAGCGCATGCAGGAACGCGCTTTATCGCTTCGTTCGCAGGTTTCATTCTTTAATTCTCCGGATAAAACCGGAGGCAGCCGCAATCTCAATGAGCTGGCTGTTATGGAAGTCGCGCGGATCCTCGGGATCGAACAGAAAGTGTGTGAAGAAGTTTTCAGGACTTTTAAAGGCGTCGAACACCGTATGGAGCATGTGCGGACTTTGAATGACGTCGATTATATTAATGATTCCAAATCGACAACGGCGGAGGCGACACGCTGGGCGCTTGAAAGAGTTTCCCGGCCCGCGATCATGATCTGCGGCGGACGCGACAAGAACATCGACTTCTCGGTGCTCAAAGAACTTGTCCGACAGAAAGTCAAAAGGGTCATGGCGATCGGAGAGGCGCAGGATAAAGTGTACGATACATTCTCAGATACGGTAACAGTTGAGAAATGTCCTTCGCTTGAGATTGCGGTTGAGCATGCCCAGCAGAATGCGGTCGCCGGTGATTGCGTCATCATTACCCCCATGTGCGCGAGTTTCGATATGTTCAAGAATTTCGAACATCGCGGGCAGGTCTTTAAAGAAATCGTCAATCGACTGGTTTAAAAAGCATGAGACAAAACAGGATTTATCTCGCGGCGACCTTTTTTTGTCTGATCTGTATCGGCGTCGTCATGATTTACAGCTCCAGCTGCGTGTATGCCATGCAGGAGCTTAAGGACAGTGCGTATTTTCTGAAACGCCATCTGGTCTTTTTGGGCATCGGTTTTATTTTGACGCTGGCCGCCATGGCGATCGATTATCGTATTCTGCAGCGCTATGCCAAGCCGCTGCTTATTTTCTCCATTCTGCTTTTGATCCTTGTTTTGATTCCCGGCATCGGCAAAAGAAGTTCGGGCGCCCAGAGATGGTTCAAGTTCGGGATGCTCAGTTTCCAGCCGTCTGAACTTGTGAAGCTTGCCGTCATCATTTACACCGCCGACTTTCTTGCGCGTAAACAGAAACTCATCACCGATTTCAAACAAGGGTTTGTTCCCCTTATGCTGATTATGGGGCTTGTCTGCGCGCTCGTCGTCAAACAGCCCGATCTGGGGACTACGGTTGAGATCGCCATTGTTGTTCTGGGGATGATGTTTGTCGCCGGCGCAAAGATGTCCCATCTGGGATTGATCGCGCTTGCCGCTGTGCCGGTCGTCATCTATCTGGTTACGAGTGCATCATACCGCATGGCGCGCATCATGGCTTTTCTTGATCCGAGGCAGGACGCGCAGGGCATCGGTTTTCAGCTGACGCAGTCGCAGATCGCGCTTGGGTCGGGTG
>JAGNTT010000104.1 GCA_017987425.1 Candidatus Omnitrophota bacterium | reverse complement strand
GGAACTATGTCAATTCAAGTTATACATATTCCGGCACAATGGACAGAACTTCGCTTTCCAGCAGCAACGGCGTGGTGTTTGTGGAAGGCGATCTTCATATCAGCGGAACGTATGATGACAATATGGTTTTTGTGGCGACGGGAAATATTTATATCGACGGCAACGTGAACAGCGGAGGTTCGACCGCGAATCCGCCGCAGATCGGATTGCTGGCGGCCAGAGACGTCATTATCCCGGCTTCGGCTCCGAGCAATTTAAATCTGGAGGCGTTTGTCCTGGCTGACGGAGGTTCGTTTACGGCGGAAAGGACGGTCACAAAAAACAACCTGAATTTTAAAGGCGCCATGGCGGTGCGCGGTAAATCAACCGGTCTGGCCATCGACCTAAACGCGTATCAGACACGCAATTATGATTACAACAATAACTTCACCTCAAGTTCAATCCCGTTTCTGCCTTCCATTGCCAATGTCGTGAGATGGCAGGAAGTCTCTCCTTACGATACATTTCCGCCGGCATCCTAAACATTCATCACGCCCGCCCCGTTCGAAAAATAAGCCGAAAATCAATTGTTCTAACAATAATGATGTCATCACTTACGGGTATATTTTTATAATGGTTGTGTTTTCCCAAATACCTGTCATAGTTGATACGGATCATTTAAATAGATAGTTCCTACCAAACAGATCTCTCGGGCATCTTTCCTGATTTCTGCCAGACTTACCATCTATTTATCAATCTTCAACAATCTAAAATTCTCAAAGATAATTTCAATGGCTCGGCGCATCAGTGCATGAACACCGCAGGGAAAGGCTTTTGTTTTGGCCGAGAAGACCGCATAGAGCAAGGAGCTGATCATGCAGACGGGCAATATCACCAGACTTTTTTACGATAAGGAATACGGTTCAATTACATCCAACAGCGGCGAAGAGGCGCATTTCCACAATCACTGCCTTTGGGACATCCAATTCGCGGACCTAAGGGAAGGTCAGGAAGTGGAATTTGAAATCCAGCAGTCACACAAAGGATTTCTAGCGTTCCAGATCCGTCCCACATCAGGCAAAAACACTTAAGGTGTTTGCGCATAACCGCTAACCTAACGAAAGAGAACGAATGCAAGGAAATTATGACAAGACAGTTGCACGAGACGGTGTCTATTGCGTGGAAGATTTGCTGAAAAAGAGCGGGGGCGGGCAGTTTTCCCTGGTGCGCATAGCAATGCTGCGGGCCCGGGAGCTGGACTCCGGAAAACCTTCGTTGATTGAAAATTTTGCTTCGAAAAAAACCGTCACGATCGTCTTCGAAGAAATTCTTCAGGGCAGGGTCGCCCGCAAGAAATGATTATGAGATCGCGCCGATCCCCTAAGAAGGGCCACTTGAAGAAATTTCCAAGCCGAAGGATCTGTAAAAAAACAGGCTGCCGTCAGCGGCTTAGTGTTTATAATTCTGAACTTTACTGCCACGTTCATTTGAGTGAAGGGGCAGGTTAACCACCATCCAAGGGAGAGTTATGCCTAAAGAAGAGGCTGTTGAGGTCGAAGGGGTCGTGACAAAAGCGTTATCGAACGCGCAATTTTCAGTGACCATGGATAACGGACATGTCATCACTGCTTACCCGGCGGGAAAGATGCGCAGGTTTTTCATCAAAATTATTCCCGGCGATGCTGTGACTGTCGCGATGTCTCCCTACGATTTGAGCAAAGGCCGAATCACCTTCCGGCATAAAAAATAATGGTGGTCCGATCAGTTATTAAAATCCGCTTCCCTAATTAGGGGGCGGATTTTTTAATTTAGAGAATTTGGGACGCTCTATAACTACCTGTTTACCTTCCGCAATCCGATGTTACAATAACTCCGAATTCAAATGCACTTTAACCCCGGAGGTTTTATGATTTCCAGAAATGTTTTTTTAAATTGTTTACTGACCGCGGCTGTGATGTTGACTACATCTGCGTTGGCTGCGGATGCTCCGCAGAATCTTGATGCGTTGGTCCTCAAATCCGGTCTGCAGAAACAGATCGATCAGCTGCCGGAAGTCGTCAAAGCCTCATTCGATGACCGCGCGGGCCAGGACGCGCGCATCACCCCCGAAGAAGCGGGCAAGATCAGGCTGATCATAACGGAAGCGTTTAACCCGGCCGTCCTGCTTGAATCGATTAAGGCGCACATCAATAGCAACATGTCGGCCGAAGACATCGATGCCGTTCTCAAGTGGCTTGATTCCGACATCGGGCAAAAAATCACGAAGGCCGAAGAAGATGCATCTTCCGCCGAGGCCTACAGCCAACTGATGGAATTTGCCATGAGGCTTGAAGCCAATCCGCCGGAACCGGCGAGAGCGGAACTGATCGGCAGGCTGGACCAGGCGGCCCGTATGACCGAATTTAGTACGGGGATGAAGATCGATATGATCCTGGCCATGGCTGAGGCGATGGCTTCGACAGCTGCTAAAGGAGATTTCAACAAGGCTGATATGGTTGCCCAGGTTGAGAGCAGCCGCGGCCAGATCCAGCAGGCCTCTGCCCAGGAAGTTTTGGTGAGCGCTCTCTTCACCTACCGGCCTATCAGCGACGATGAAATCCAGAAATACATCGATTTTTATAACTCGGATGCCGGCAAAAAATATGCCGATGTCGTGACCCGCGGTTTATTGAATGCTCTCGAGAGCTCTTCCAAACTGATGGGAGAGAAGCTGGGCGTGATGATTAATGAAGTAAAAGAGAGCGCCGCGCCAGCTCCGGTTGCTCAGTAAGCACATTAATTTTTTAGAGAAGTTAGAAAATCCCGTTAGGTTAGTGATCCTGCGCAAAGGCCACAGATTGAAATCTGTGGCCTTCTTGCTTTAGGATTTCCGCACCTCGGTCTCTGGACCTTGTTGCTACAACGGGATTTTTCTTTTGAGGATGAGTGTGCCGTGCGACCAGCCCCAGCCCGGCGTCTGCTGCCAGTTGCCGATGCGCGCGACCGGTTCAAAATGGTCCTGGATGTATTTACCGATGACGGGGCAGTACGTGGTCCCGAGCATCCCGAGCCCTTTTTCCGGTGACATGAAACGATTCGAGAGAACGATCATGTTGATCTTCTGGGCCTCAAGCTCGGCGATGATTTTGACTTCCTGTTCCTTCGGGATGTTGATGTGTTCGAAGAAGATCGTCTGTCTCGTCGGGACCGGACGTCCGGTGAGATAGTTGTAAAGAAGGTCATAAGGAAGCGCGAAGAACGTCTCGCCGGGTTTTAATGTCTTGTTGAGATATTCGGTCGTGAGATTGACGGTCGTCACCCAGTCTTCCGGATTGGCCACATAGATACCGCCGCGCGCGCCCGTTATCTGCTGTTGTGGCGTATGGTGCCTGATGATCGCCTGCCACGCGTTGACGCCCACGATGCCGATCATCAGCGCGATCACGCCCCATAACAGCGAGCGGAACACTTTGTGCAGGCTCTGGGCCGCGGTCTCGAACAGGATAAAGACAAGGACGATGAGCGGCGGTTGGGCCCAGAACCAGCGGTACCATACGCCGCTTTTTAAGAATTCATGAAAGTTGGCGAGCGTGTACATTCCCATGATCAAGAGGGCAAGACCGATGATTCTTTTTTGGTTCGCCTGCAAACCGTTCTGAAACCAAACGATGAGCGTCTGCACCGCGCACATGAAGGTCAGAACATAAAAAGTCAAAAGCGCCGGGCTTTTGCTCGCCTCACCCCAGGCGATCTGAATGAATGAGGCGACTGCCGCCCACGGTGTTGTGTTGTACGGCTGGTCGTCGTTCGAATAAGGAAGGCACTGACGGATTTCATACATGGGAAGAGGTTTGAGCAGCGCCCAGTAAATTACAAAGACTGCGGCGGGTACGGCGGCAATCCCGAGAAAATAGAATAGTTTTTTGGTTGAGGTAAAGGCGGTTTTGTTCGCGCGGTCGGTCACAAAGACGGCGGCCATGAAGGTGGCGAGCGAACACAATCCGAAGTTGACTTTAATAAGAGAAAGAATGAAGCAAAACAGAAGTCCTTGCCAGAGTGTGACGGTCTTTTGATCGCGGATGTAATGCATGAGGCACCAGATGACGGCCATGACGAGGAGAATTCCGCCGATGTGGCTGTAGGTAAAGAAGAAATCCTGCTGGAATGTCCAGAACCAGAGGGCGGCCATCATGGCGGTGATCGGGCGAAAGAGTGTTGCGACCGCACCGTAACAAAGAAGTCCCGCGGTCATTTTAATGACAAATTTGCCGATCAGGATGCTCTGTATTTTGATGCCGAAGATTTTGTAAAAGATCGCGTAGTAGTAAGGCATGACCGGGCCGTAGACCCACCAGTAATCCTGATAAACGATTTTGCCGCGCAGCGCCTGTTCGGCGGCATCGAGATCGCGGCCGTGGTCGCCGGTGGAAAGCCAGTCCTGGAAGTTAAGCCCCGGCCAGAGAAGAACAATGCCGGCGGCGATTGTGAGTAGAAGGTAAATCCAATGTTTATTTGAGGTTGGGTTTGAAGATGACGAAACGGTTTCGGACATGCGGATGGGAAATCCTTATAACGTAGGGGCGGGGTAATCCCGCCACTACAAATTTTGAATGAAATCCGATTTTAATACGGTTCATTCTAGCAACGCCCCAAGGGTTCCGAAAGCAGAGTTTTACTTTCTTTTTCTCTTCGGCATCTTGTATAATGACACCGTTTCAACATTAAACGGCAGAATGCCAAGGTTATTCAGTGAATCTATCCAAAGTTCATTTTTCTCAAGCCTTTTGGGGCGTGATGAAATTCATCGCTCCGTTTTGTCTCTGGATGTTCATGTTCCGCGATTTTTTGAGCGGCCGTATTCCTCTGAACATGGACTCAACGACGATCTACAGCGTCACCAAATTCTATTTCAACAATATATTGAACGGCGTCGTTCCCCTGTGGGATCCCTTTGTGCTCATGGGGACGCCGTTTTATGCCATCACCCTGTGCAATCTCTTTAATCCCATCACTCAGCTTGTCCCGCTTTTGAAACTTCTGGGTGTCAATTACTACCACGCGTTTATCACGTACATGGTGGTCTATTATTTCACGGGTGCCGTCGGGTTTTATTGCCTTGGAAAGATTCTCTTTAAGGACCGCCGCGCGGCGTACATCGGTTATCTTCTTCTTCTTTTTTCAGGTATAGGCGCCAGCATGTTCAATCAGCTGACGATCGTGGAGCTTTTTGTTCCAGCTGTGTGGTTCTTTGTTTTTCTCTTGCGTTTTTCGGCCGGATATAAGGTGAGTGATTTCCTGGGGTTTGCGTTCAGCGGCATGATCCTCGCCATTTCTTATATCCCGTTTTATTTCGCTACCCTTCTTCTGTTCACGGTTGTATTGGGAATTGTTTTGTTCTTTAAGGAATTTAAGAGTTTTATGACTGGGCTTTGGGCGTTTGTCCGCCGTCATATGTTCTTGGTTATTCTGTGCGTGATCGGCCAGCTGATCGCTTTCGCGCCGCTGGTTGTTTACAAGATGATCGATTCCAGCAAGGATGTGGTTTCGCCGTCACGTCATTGCAATTATTCCGATATTGCCGACTGCTATGAGCGCACGCTCAATGAGGAAGGCGGGATGTCTTATAGGGAAACGACGCAGGGCGGGGGGCTGGCTGAACGGGTGCACTGGCGCGGGCTGTTCAATCATCTGGACAAGGCCTCTTACGCCATCGACCAGTTTTTTTATATCCCTGTGCTGGCCTATGTCGTCATCATTCTCTCAGCCTTTGTGGCGGTCGACCGGACCAAACTTTTTTTGGCGCTGCTGGCGGTCCTGCTCTCGCTCGTCGGTATGGGAGAGGCGGCACCGCTGCACAAATTTCTGTATGACCGCATCTTTTTCTTCAAGTACTTCCGCAATCTGTTTTTCTTCGAGTCCTACATCATGCCCATTATCATTCTGTATGCCGTCGGGCAGTTGAAATCATTGTGGGAATGGACATCGGACAATTTCTCCAAGAAGAAGGCTGTCATTTTCTGGCTGGTTGTCGGGCATGGCGGATTGTTTGCTTTTATGATGAGCCAGGAGGGGACGATCGTCACTTCGCTGGTGAGTGTGGCCGCGAGCTTTGTTTTGTTTCTGGCCGCGTATCTCGGCCGTTCGAGTAAAATCCCGCTTTTGTTCGGCGGGTTTGCGATCGCGGTGCTCATTCAGCCGGTTGAGGTTTATTTCCATTACGCCAGAAACGCGATGCCGTTTCAATGCGTTCTGCCGGGCGATCATGTGCGGCCGCAGTTTTCATGGACGCGACCGACGGAGGAAGCCAAAAGCGAGTGCAAGATCTTCAAGTTCGTTCCTTACGAACAGTTTTATGATTCCATGTCCATGAAAGATTCCCGCGCCTTTGTCGGCTATCCGACCAGTGTGACACGCGGAGTATTTCTTCTGTCACAGTGGGTGGAAGCCCAGACGCTCATTAATTTTGCGAGTCATAAATTCTGGATGTATGACAACGTGCGTGTTTTTAACGAAGCGCCTTTGGAACTGCGTTCATTGACGGATGTGTTTAATTCCCGGGCGAACGCCGCTTATGTCAGCGCCGATAACCAAGGTCAAGCCGCCACGTTCACACCGGAAGACTGGAAAGGGTCTCCTGCAGAGATTCTGGATTCTTCGAAGGCAAAGGTCGGGCATTTTGATGTCAACCGGCTGAAGCTTACTGTCGATGTTCCTGAAAAGAAGTTTTTGGTGTACACCGACGGGTTTAC